>CALVNK010000038.1 GCA_944349615.1 uncultured Clostridia bacterium | reverse complement strand
GGCACTAAATTTGACAGTGTGCTAGGTGAAGAATTGCCATATTTTAGTCTGTCGATGGCAAACGGACAAATCTACACTATATTAAATTGTGAGTATGGCATTCAGAGTAAGATGCGTCTTTTTGTAGCGGTTTACGGTCAGGTTTTTGACTATATTGGACAAACTATCACTCTATACGATGAAAACAATGATGCATATCAAGTTACGCTAACCTATGATAATCTTAAAAATGCTGAAATTTTAATCAACAACTATTATGACTATAAGGCTCACGACGAAAATGACTGTTATTTTAATATAATTCCTAAGTGAAATATGATAAGTAGTTGACAAAAATTTAATTATGAGTTAAAATTTTATAGGATAATATATGAAAAATAGTGAATATGTTTTTGCAGTTGATATTGGCTCGTCAAAAATTCGCACAATGGTGGCGGGCAAAGGGCTTAATAACACCTTCAATATCAAGGGCTATAAAGAAATTGAATATGATGGTTTTTATGAAGGGCGATTTTTAAATCAAGATAAGATTTCCCTTATTTTCGAGCAGATTATTGATGAATTTGATATAAGAGTTGGCAGAGACATAGATAAGGTCTACATAAGTGTGCCTAGTGAGTTTTCATCAGTACATAAAACTGAAGTATCTATCAATTTTGGTGACAGACGAAAGGTTAAAAAACAGGATATCGACTCTCTTTATTATATGGCGAGTGAAAAAGGTAAGCGTGCTGATAGTGAGATAGTCAGCGTAAATGCAAACAGCTTTATCCTAGACGATGGTCGCACGACGCTTGAACCTGTAGGCGAAAGTGCGGTATCTATAATTGCAAAACTATCTATCATATATGGAAGCAAGAAATTTATCGATCTTTTCAATGGAATAGTTGCTTCTCTTGGCTTTGAAGCAATAGAATATATCTCTTCGCCACTATCGCAGTGCCTATTTTTGTTTCCTAGCGAGAAGCGAGAAGATCTTGCACTCCTTATTGATATCGGTGACCTTACCTCATCTATCGCTTTTGTGCAAGGCGACGGACTCTACGCTCTTTCAAGTTTTTCGCGTGGTGGCGGTTTTATTACAAATGACCTAAGTCAAGCCTTTGACCTATCTATGAGCGAAGCGGATAGACTTAAAAGACAAGTGGTGCTTTCGCTAAAAGGAAAGCCGACTGATACATATGAGCTTTTACTTGATAATGGTCAAACTATCAAGATCAGCCAAAATGCTTGCAACGAAGTTGTAGGCTATAGAATTGACGAGATGGCAGAGGTTATCAGCAAGTGTATTAAGCTTAATACTAGGCAGTTTTCATCATATCTTCCTGTGATTTTGACAGGCTCGGGACTATGTTTGCTTAAGGGCGGGCGAGATTATCTTGCAAAGTGCCTTGGCAGAAATATTGAATATGGCAAGCCTGATTTGCCCGGCAAAGAAAAGCCAGAACTTGCAAGTATACTATCGCTTGTAAATAGTGCACTTGATTAGTAAAGTGGCTACAAAAATCAATAAAAAGAAAAATTCGACAAAATTTTCACTCAATATATTGATTTTTTATCTTATTGATGTTATACTACAAATGCATAAATATTCATTTTTATTGCTTGAAATGTGAATTTATACATTTTTTCAAAAATTTTTATAAATTTGATTGCAAATTTATTCAAAACATATTACAATATGTATGAAAAATATTCAAGGAGAACATTATGGACGATTTTAAAAGAACTTCTATTGCAAAAATTAAGGTTATCGGTGTTGGTGGAGGCGGAAACAACGCTGTCAATAGAATGATAGAAGCAGGCGTAAGCTCAGCTGAATTTGTTGCAGTAAATACTGATCAACAGACTTTGCTTGTAAGCAAGGCAGAAACAAGATTGCAGATTGGCGAACGTTTGACTGGTGGTCTTGGCGCTGGTGCTAGACCAGAAGTTGGTCAAAAGGCGGCTGAGGAAAGCAAATCATCAATCACTGAAGTGCTAAAAGGTACAAACCTTGTATTTATCACTGCCGGCATGGGCGGTGGTACAGGTACAGGCGCCGCTCCAGTAATAGCACAGATTGCAAAGGAACTTGGAATTCTTACAATAGCAGTCATTACAAAGCCTTTCAATTTTGAAGGACAGCAGAGAGCAAAAAATGCTGAAGAAGGCGTTGAAAGACTTCGCAAATATGTAGATGCACTTGTTGTAATTCCAAATGAAAAACTGCTTGAAATCGTTCCTAAGAAAACTCCACTCAAAGAGTCATTTAGATTTGCTGATGATGTTTTAAGACAAGGTGTTCAAGGAATTAGCGATCTTATCGTATATCCTGGACTTATCAATCTTGACTTTGCCGATGTTACAACTATCATGAAAGATAAGGGACTCGCTCACATGGGTATTGGTTATGGCAAGGGCGACAATAAAGCACTTGATGCAGTAAAACAGGCGGTTGCAAGTCCACTACTTGAAACTACAATCGAAGGCGCAACAGGACTTTTAATCAATATTAAAGGTGGCAACGATCTTACTCAAGATGATTTAAGTGAAGCCGCTGCACTTGTAAGAGAAGTGGTTGACGAAAGTTGTAATATAATTCTCGGTACAAGCATTGATGAGAATATGCATGACGAAGTTGAAATCACTTTGATTGCTACAGGCTTCCAAAATGGTGAAGAAAAGAAGGATGACGCTCGAAACAGCGAAATGGAAAACGCAAGATCTATAGGTAATATGGGACAAAGCCAGCCTTTCTCTGCAAGAAGTATGTTCTCAAACTATATGCAGAAGGAAAAGGAAGAAGAAAGTGCAAGACCAAATGTTCAGGTTAATCAATCAAATGACTTCTCATCTTCTAGAGTTGAAGTCAAATCATCTGACGTTCCACCATGGATTGAAAAATTAAGAAGAAATAAGAAATAAATAAAGATATCAGGAAAATCTCTAAACCAGATTTCCTGATTTTTTGTAAATTGTTTATTGACAGCAATTATCTAAAATCAAAATGTACCTTGAAAAATCAAAGAGAATGTGCTAAACTATTGATAAGGAGAATAATGTGGGAATTTTGAAAACTACTTGTGATGTTGCATATAAGATCTGCCATGGAATTTTCAGTGGACTTGGACTTGATAAGCCTATCAACTTTTTAACTGACCTTTTTAAAACTTCTTTCACTTTTAAGGGTGGCATGTTTGATAAAAATAGAGAGAAAGGCGACGCTCTTGCAAGAGGGTTGCATCGTGAAAGAATGAAAGCGGCAGCAGCAAGACAGGCTGCACTTGATGCAATGATGCGCGATTTGCGAGAACTTTAATAATGATACCATAACTTATCATTCTTGATAATTATAAAAACTTAATACATTTAGATTGTCTTTAAGATACTTTTTAGGCTATAAAGAATTATCGCTTAAAAAGAAATTAGGTGACAATCTTTTTTATTTCTTCAATTTTATAAATTTAAAAAGAAACTTAAAAAATTTATTCCCTATAAAAAGTAAATTTTGTGCAATTTTCGTCATGATTGTATAAAGCCAAAAATTAAAGGCTATGTTACAATTTCTATGCAAGCGGAAAAGTGTTTTTAGGAAAATAATTAGGTCTTTAGATTAGATTTTTTCAAAAGGAGCTGGCATGGAAATCAATATAGAAATTTCATTTATAGTAAACTTTGCGCTTAACTTTTTTATATTGAAACTAGCGTCGCTTTTCTTGCGAAAACAGCTTAAACTTGGCTTTGTCTCGGCGTTTGTCGCATCTATTATTGCGCTTCTCTCGCCCTTAATAACGGCTGTTTATCTAAAAATCATCATAGCCCTTTTAACCTGTCTTTTCATGCTCTTTCTATCTTTTGAAAATAAGACTTTTAAGGAATATCTAGTCTGCTTTCTTGTGATTGTCCTTGCAACATTTTTGTTCGGGGGCGGGTGTCTTGCGGTAGAGAGTTTTACAGGACAATTTCCGCTTTTTGTAGTTGCCATCATTGGTCTTACTATCTATATAATTGCAAGTTCAATATGTCGATATCAAAAGCGCAAGAATATAATCGCAAACTTTACTCATTCGGTGGTCTTTAAAGATGGCGGACTTGAGTTAAAAGAAAAAGCCTTTTTAGATAGTGGCAATATGCTCTACGATAGTGTGACTAAAAAGCCGATAATACTTGTGACCTATGATGTGTTTTCACAGTTTTATAAGGATATATCTTTCATAAAAGCATGGACAAAGCAGACTGAGGGTTTTGATATCAAGAATGGTCACTATATAAACATCAATGGTGTTGGCAAAGGCAGTCGCATGCTTGTTTTTATGATCGATGAAGTGATAGTAGATAAAGATAAGAAATTCAAAAATGTTATGCTAGGACTTTCTTTTGCTGGCTTTGATAAAAGTTTTGGTGCGAAGGTGCTTTTGCACAGTGAACTTGTTTAAGGAGAGAATTTATGAATAGATTGATTTTTAAGTTGCGACTATTTTTATTTAACCTTTTTCATAGAAAAAATTTACTTGATGTAAAGAATATTGTATGTTATGTCTGTGGCAATGAGGAATTTTTGCCACCTCTTGACAGTGATGAAGAAAATAGGTTGTTGATATTAAAGGATAATGGCGATTTAAGTGCAACCGAAAAACTTATAGAGCATAATTTGCGTCTAGTTGCCTATATTGCGAAGAAGTTTGAAAACAGCGGTATTGAATCTGAAGATCTGATTTCGACTGGTGCAATAGGACTTATAAAAGCCGTCAAAACCTTCAAGGTAGATAAGAATATTAGGCTTGCCACCTATGCTTCACGCTGTATTGAAAATGAAATCTTGATGCAGATAAGAAAGACGGTAAAGATTAAGAATGATGTAAGTCTTGACAAACCGCTTTGTGATGATGGAGAGGGCAACCAACTTGTTCTATCAGATATCATACCAGCAGAAGAAGATGTTGAAACACAAGCGGTAGATAACCCTGCTGAAAAACAACTGATTGGACAACTTATAAATAAACTGAATGCTAGAGAGCGTGAGATCATGGTGCTTAGATATGGGCTTCTTGGTCATGAAGAATTGACTCAGCGAGAGGTGGCAGTCAAACTTGGAATAAGTCAAAGTTATATATCTCGTCTTGAGAAGAGAATCTTGCATGATATGAGAATAGAATTGCAAAAGCAATTAACGGTTTAAGTTTTTATTTTTATAAGTTTTATTAAAATAAATTTTAAAAAACATTCAATCTAATGCACTTAAAAAATGCAAAATAAATATAAAATATAAGAAAATTAATAAAATCTAAGCAAAAAACATCAAATTTTCAGTAAAAAACATAAAATTCTGCAATTTTTTTAAAAAATCCGCGAGTTTTATATTTTTTTGTCGAACTTGTATAGAAAAGACTTGCTTTGCGAAAGATATACCATAAAGGTAGGTTTAAGGCAATGTCTTCCAAAGTTTGTATTTGTGGTGTTGATACCTCGCTGCTTCCAAAGCTTAAAAACAGCGATATGGTTGAGCTTATGGAAAGAATAAAAAAGGGAGATCGCAAGGCAAGAGATTATTTTGTAGTTGCAAACCTAAGGCTTGTACTTTCTGTTGTGCATCGTTTTGGTGGGCGTGGCGACAAGGCTGATGATATGTTTCAAGTAGGGTGTGTTGGACTTATGAAGGCGATTGACAACTTTGACGAGAAATTAAATGTCAAGTTCTCAACTTATGCGGTGCCAATGATTATTGGCGAGATACGCAGATATCTTCGCGACAATAACTCGGTACGCGTTTCAAGATCCCTTCGAGATGTAGCCTACAAAGCCCTTCAAGCAAAGGAAGAACTTGCGAAGACAATGACGAGTGAACCGAGCATTGATGATATAGCGAGGTTTACTCAGTTGCCGGCAAAAACCATCACATTCGCACTTGATGCAATAAGCGATACCGTTTCATTAAGCGAACCTGTCTATAATGACGGCACTGATACCATACAACTGCTTGACCAGATAGCCGACACAAAACACACTGATGAGAGTATGCATGAAAATATCTCGATAAAGGATGCAATAAAGTCATTATCATCGCGAGAGCGAGAAATACTTTTAATGCGCTATTATGTCGGCAAGACTCAAACTGAAGTCAGTCAAGAGATAGGCATAAGTCAAGCACAAGTATCAAGGCTTGAAAAAAATGCCTTGAAAGTAGTTAAAGATTTTTTGGTGTAATTTGTCATTTTTTGTAAAAATCTAGCATAGTTTAAAATGTGGAAGCTACATTTTTAGAATTAAGATGCAAAGAAGTTGTAAATATTCTTGATGGCAGAAGGCTTGGCCATATTATAGATATGGTGTTCGAACTTGGCAGTGCAAGAGTACTTGGTTTTATCGTGCCCGGTGAAAAAACAGGTTGGAATATTTTTAAAAGTACAGATCAACTTTTTATTCCTTATGGCTGTGTAGTAAAGATCGGTGAAGATGCAATCCTTGTCGAACTTTCATCGCAAGGCGTGCCAACAAATCCATATATACTATCTCAAAACAAAAAAACATGATTTTAAATCATCAAAAATAGATCAAAAAACAAAAAAATCACGAAAATATCGCATTTTCAGCCCTTTTTTCGTGATTTTTTATTTAATTTCTTAATTTTCTTGCATATTATTTATAAAATCTTTAAGCGTAGCAAAGTCTAAATTTTTAACAGCACTTGCATATCGTACATAGGCAACAAGGTCAACCTTTTTGATCTGTGCTAAGGCAAAATCTGCAAGTTCCTGTGATGAAAGCTGTTCGATAAACCTGTTTTGAATATTTTTTTCCATGGTATGAATAAGCTTTTCAATATCTTCATCGCTTATTCCGCGTTTATGGAATGCCCACTTGACACTTTTGAAAAGTTTGTCAAAGCAGTAAGATTGTTTTGAGCCATCCTTTTTTATTATCAAAAATGGAATTATATCTGCCTTTTCATAGGTTGTAAATCTTCTTCCGCAAGAAAGACATTCTCGTCTTCTTCTTATCACATCATCTCCAGCTCTTGAATCAAGCACTTTGCTTTCGTTATGTCCGCAATATATACATTTCATAGCAATCTCCTTGAGTATATGATAACATAATTTTTTATATTTTTCAATCGATTTTTGAATTAAATAGACAAATTTTGTCATATTGAGAAAATATTTCAATAAATTATCTTATGGACAAACTCTCAAAGATAAAAATGAATAAAAGTTATCTTTTAAATGGTTTTACAAATTCTCTTCCTTTGAAACTTAAACGAAGACTTTTAGATCTTGGTTTTACGCGGGGAGAGAAGATTGTCTTTTGCAATAAATCGCTTTTAGGCAAGACATACCTTGTGCAAATTCGAGGGGTCATGCTTTCACTGCGTGATCAAATTGTAAAAGGGCTAATTTTACAATAGTCTTTTCAATTTTGTTTTGATAACTTAAAATTTAAGGTGGTTTTATGATTGATGTAATACTTGTTGGCAATCCAAACACAGGCAAGACCACGCTCTACAATACATTGACTGGCAAAAATGAACATGTGGGCAATTGGCACGGAGTGACCGTTGAAGAAAAATATACCACATATTCTTATCAGGGACATCAAATTCGTATTGTAGACTTGCCCGGCATTTATCATACAACGCCACTTAGTTTTGAGGAGAAGGTTGCCACTGACTATATCTATAAAAATCGAGATAAATTAATTGTAAACATCTGTGACGCCAGCAATTTACAGCGGAATTTATATCTCACCTTAGGGCTTTTGGAACTCGGCGCAAATGTCATCCTTTTTGTTAATCAAATTGACAAGAAGCCTATTCGTAAGGTTGATTATGCAAAGCTTGAAAGTCATTTGGGGATAAAGATTGTCTATGGCAACGCTTCACATAAGAAAGAGGTGCAAAGGCTTAATCAAACAATTCTAGATTTTCAAGTTTGTGACAATGTGAAATATAGGTTGCCATATATCAAAAATATCGATTTTTCGCCATTAAAAACGCTAAAAAATGCAGAAAAACTGTCAATTTTTCAAAAAATTAAGCTTCTTGAAGATGATGAGATGGTTAAGTCAAGTCTAAACATTCAAGAAAATTTTGACAAAGTAGAGCAGATTGCTCAGGTTAAATATAAATATATTGACGAGATAATAGGCAAATGTTGCGATAGACAGCTTCGTGTCTATGGCAAGAGTAAATTAGATAAAATCTTGCTTAATAGATATCTTGCGCTTCCAATATTTTTGCTTTTGCTTTTCGCGGTTTTTTATCTTACATTCTTTTCGCTAGGCAAATTTTTGAGTGATGGGATTGGGTTTATCTTTGATAAGATTTTATTTTCGCCGTTGTCAAATTTGGTTGTAAGTAAGTTTGGGGCGGAGAGCGCCTTTACTTCACTTGTGCAGGAGGCTTTAATTGGCGGAGTTGGAAGTGTGCTTTCATTCTTGCCACAAGTTGCGCTACTATTTTTCTTTTTATCAATTCTTGAAGATAGCGGATATCTTGCGCGATTAGCTTTTACATTTGATGATATCTTGTCGAAAGTTGGGCTTTCTGGAAAAAGTGTGTATACACTCTTGATGGGTTTTGGCTGTTCTACATCGGCGGTAATGACCGCGCGCAATATGGAAGACAAAAACTCCAAGATTAAGACTGGTTTGCTTACTCCATATATGAGTTGTTCGGCAAAATTCCCGATCTATACAGTGCTTGGTGGTGCTTTCTTTGGCGCAAATAATATCTTTGTTATTCTTGGTCTATATGTTCTTGGAGTGGTGATCGCTGTACTTTTGTCATATATCTTTGAAAAGACTTCACTTAAAAGCAAACAGCAATCCTTTATCTTGGAATTTCCGCCATATCGTGCAATGAACTTAAAAAGAGTTTTTAAGCTTCTTTGGCAGAATATAAAGTCATTTATTACAAGAATTGCATCGATAATTGTTGCCATGAACATAGTTTTGTGGTTTATGTCACATTTTACAGCAAGCTTTAAATTTATATCCGATCAAAGCAGTTCAATCAGTCTTTTGCAGACATTTGGGATGATTTTAAGTCCTATTTTCGCTCCGCTTGGGTTTGGGAATTGGGGTGCGGTCAGTGCCTTGCTTGCTGGACTTGTGGCAAAAGAAGTCATTGTTTCGTCAATTGCAATGTTTAATGGTGTAGAGAGCGCAAATTTATCAGCCCTTCAGTCAAGTCTTCTTGTTTCAACCTCGGCAGTCCATTTCTTAAGCCCTGCAAGTACACTTTCTTTTTTGGTTTTCTGTCTCCTATATTTTCCATGCGTGGCGACCTTTTCGGTACTATTAAGAGAAATCGGTTTTAAATGGACGCTGATAGGCTCTTGCATTGAATTTTTGGTTGCATATTTATCTGCCTTTGTCATTTATACCTTGGCAAGATCTATAGAATATTTTGGTATGGCTCAGGTTTTATCTGTTTTGTTTGTTGCTGTTTTGATTATTGTCAGCCTATTGTTCTTGCGAAAAAGATTAAAGAAAAAATCCTGTCCCTATTCAGATCATTGTGGAAGATGTAAAAGATGATTTTAAAATAATGGTGTATGCTAAGGGAATATTCTAGAGCAATCGGAAGCAAAATTTTTTAAACCTTTAAAAAATTTTCGAAAACTTTGTTTTCGGGTGTGCTTTTAAGCACACGCTTCCGATTGCAGTATTCAAAGTCAAACTTTAATCCAAAGAATAGGTGACACTTGCTTATAGTTTTTTCATAAAGAGATAGAGTATTGTAGATTTTCATATTCATATTTAAGAAAATAAAATGGCTCTAATTTTTTTGATTATTTATTAAAAAATATGTCAAATCTATCACAAATCAAAGAAAATATGAATAATATAGACTATGGGAAAAGAAAAGGATCAACAAAAAGAAAACGGCAAATTTAAGATAATTTGTATCAAAGCACCAAAGTGGCTTAGTTTTTTACTTAGAAAATTTGCTTCAAAAAAGGAAGAAAAGATCTAACTCTAAAAACAAAAACAAGCAAATATTTTAATTTTTCAAACTTGAAATCATTTTCAAGTGTTTTTTATTGTCTAAAGCTTGAAATATGATTGATTTTTGCCATTTTTCTTGACACTTGGCGCGAGAAATTTGTATAATGAAATTAAGAAAGAGATATAATATATTATTTAATAAGACCAGCAACACGAATATAATTACATAGGCCACTCTCTTTTTAAAGCAAAAAAAAGGAGCCTCCATGAAAAGAAAATACTTTTTTGGAATATTTTTAAGCCTTATCCTCCTCTGCGGTGGAGTGTATTTGTTGACTGCAGATATTGAGTATATAGATTTTAATAATCAATTGGACGACGTAGCACATGCGACAGATATTAACATACACATGGGAGAAGTATACGGATATGATACTATTGGGGCAGACATTACTATTGAATATGGAGTTTCAAATAGTGGTGGAAATTTCGCCAAAACGCACACATGCAGTGTTTCTAAATATACAACCAAAAATAAAAAACTTTTAGGTACCTCGGTAAATTCAAAAAGCGGATACGATCATAGAAAAATAAACTTCAAAACCGTTTCCGCAGCCAGTGGTTTATACGCAATAGACTCTAAATTGGATTGTTTTGCAGACGCTACAAGTGATAAATATGATGATGAGTGGTATGGTGCCAGTATAATAGAACCTCGTTCTAGGCGATTTAATTGGAACGTAGAAGTAGCCAACAGATATACTGGGATAAGTTGGAATTTTACTATTTATTGGACAGTTAATTTGACATTATATGCAAATGACGGCACTTCAGATTCTACAATTATTAGATATTCAACATATTACAACAAATTGACGAGTTCATTAACCATACCAACTCGATCAGGTTACACTTTCCAAGGATATTACACGGCAGAAAGTGGCGGAACTGAAGTTTTTGACAAAAATGGGACATGGCTGAAGGTGTGGGATTACACAAACATACGCCCTACAACTCTTTATGCACATTGGACTATAAACTCATACAAAAGTGATGTAAATTTCTATGATCCAAACAATCAACAACAAGGAGGGACTTTTGA
>CALVNK010000037.1 GCA_944349615.1 uncultured Clostridia bacterium | reverse complement strand
CGGATTCGGGTTCCCTAAAAATTGCAAAATTTTTAGGGTGAAAGTGGCAGACGCGCTGGATTTAAAATCCAGCGAAAATCAACTTGTTTGATTTGATCGTCTGACATTCCGCCAAAAACAAATTTAATATTATGAAATATGCGGATATGGCGGAATGGCAGACGCGCTGGATTTAGGTTCCAGTCCGAAAGGGTGCAGGTTCAACTCCTGTTATCCGCACCAAGCGGCTATTTTCCTTTAAAATAAAGGGAAATAGCCTTTTTTTATTTTATTGATAAAAATTTGCTCTGACACAGTTTTTATGTAAAAAATATGAAAAAAATGCAGAAAAAACCGTGTCAAAAACTGTGTCAAAATTTTTACTCTAAATTATATAAATTTTTATATAATTTAAGTATCTTCTCTTTACTCAAATCATAGTCAATATCTATGTAATTTTCTTTAGTTATTGAAGATGTTGTGTGTCCCATTGCTCTATTGTTTGAAGTTGGGCTTATCAGATGATGAAATTGAAAGTCTTATGATAGACAATGCAAAATTGTGGCTTGATAGTGGAAGAATGTTTGGAAAAAGCGGAAAAGGCTTTCAAAGATTAAATATTGCTTTGCCAAGAGAAAAACTCTTGTGGGCGTTGGAGCAATTAGCAAAAGCTTTTAAATAAAAGGCAAAAGTTATGTCATTTGATAATTAAAATGTGAAACAAATTTTAAAAATTTGGCAGAAAAAGTTTCACATTTTTATTTTTTGTGCTATAATACTTATGTGAAAAAATTATCGATAATATTAAAAAATATTCACATAGGAGCTGATATGGAAAATAGAGTTGAGATATTAAATTTGCTTAGTGAAAGAGAGCAATTAAACAAAAGATTGCAAACTTTGGTTTATGGCACACCAGAGATAAGAGAACGAAATGGCAAGAAGTACTTGTATGTTCATTACAGAGAAGATGGTGTTGCACTTACAAAGTATGTTGACAAATATAGCGAAGAACTTTATAACTCAATGCTTTATGGAAATGCAACAGCTAAACTTATCAAAAAACAGTTGAGAGAAATTGACAAACAACTTAAAGGTTTAGGATATGTTGAAACTGAAATTGAAGAAAAAGTTGCTCTGAACATTGATTTTGCAAGAAAGTATTTGGTTGATACAATTTACAAACAGGCAGTTTTAGAGGGAATTGCAACAACTTACGCTGACACCGAAACAATCATTGAGGGTGGAAAAGTCAATAATATGACAGCTGACGATGTTTTGAAAGTTATAAACTTGAAACATGCTTGGGAGTTTATACTCAATAAAGATGTGATAAACAGCCCAACAAATTTTGCTTTACTTTGTGAAATCAATAGATTTGTTGAAGAAGGATTTTACTATAATGCAGGCAGGCTCCGCTCTACCCCTGTAAGCATTGGCGGAACACCTTGGAAACCAGACTTGCCTATTGAAAGCTTGATAAAAGAGCAACTGCAAGATGTTTTGGACTCAAAACTTGATGTCGTTGATAAAGCAATCGAACTTTTGCTATTTACAATGAAAAAACAAATCTTCATTGACGGCAACAAGCGAACAGCGGTCATCTTCGCGAACCACTTTTTGATAAGCCATGCAAAAGGCTTGATAGTTATTCCAGAGACACAAGTTGAAGAATATAAAAAACTTCTTGTCGCCTACTACGAAGGCAAAGACAAAAACTCAATCAAAGAATTTTTAAAGAGGTTTGGATATAAAGAGATTTAAAAAGGAGCTGTAATTGAAAAAGAAAACAAAAGAAATATTAGAAAATGTTGCTTCTACAGGACTGGATATTACAGAGACCGGATTAAATATCGCAGGCATATTTGTTCCTTTTGTTGGTGTCATTGGTGGTGGAATAGGACTTTTTAATAAGTTTTATGCAAGGAAAAATTTTGAGATCTTTGCAAAGAAATTAGTAAATTTAGAAATAAGAATAAACAAGTTAACTTAAAAACAAGAAAGAAATTTTAGTTTTCGCGTTTTGGACATATCAAATTGTTATCAAGAGTTTACAACTTGCGCCTTGCATTGAACAATGAGTGCAGTCTAAATCCGGATTTAACAAAAGTTAAAAGCAATGAAAGGAAGATTTACGATAGTGAAAATAGGTATAAAGCATTACCACCAGAAATAAGAGATAAGTTTTTAACTTGCCTAAACCACACTTTTTTAAAGCCGCTATGTTTTTGTATGATGCTTGCAGGTTTGCGAATTGGCGAGACTCTTGCTTTGCAGTGGAAAGATATTGATTTTGAAAACAAAAATATAAAAGTTGAGCGTGCTATAACAGTTGTGCCAAAGTTTGATAGCAATGGAAAAGTTATTGAACGAAAAACCGTTATCAGCGACACAAAGACTACTTGTTCAAAAAGAGTGGTGCCTATGCCTGATATTTTGATAAATTCGTTAAAGGAATATTACGAGTTACAAAAAGAAAAATCATCTCAATACAATTTTAATTTTGTTGATAAAGAGAGTTTTGTATTTTGTAACAATGATGGTGAGATTAGAAGTTATGGCGGAACAAAGAAAATCTTTTATACTTTTTTAAAAAGTCATAACTTAAATAAATACCATATTCGTTTTCATACACTTAGGCACACATTTTCTAATACTCTTTTTGAGGTTGATCAAAATCCGATAGTTTTATAAAGATTTAGACAGAAAGTAAAATTAGATTATTTTCGGTCTATTTTTTTGCTCATATTCGTGTCAAAAAATATTTGCAACAAATTTTAGGTATATTTTAGAGCAGTAAAATGATAGTTTTTTTGATGTTTATAAATCTGTATTTTTTTGTTTTATGTTTTAAATTCAAAATCGCTATAACCCTTTATTTATAAGACGTATAGCGATTTTTTAAATAAAAAATGAGAGCATTTTGCTCTCAAATCTGGTAGAGATGAGTGGACTCGAACCACCGACCCCCACCTGATCAGGATGTGGTTCTAAAATCTAGTCAACTCGACCTAAATTTATCTAAAAACACTATATGTAGTGCTTTTATACGAATTTTTAACACTTGAAACACAATTTTGGCTTTATCAAATTTTATCGTTTGTGCCTATTCCTGTGCCTATGTGCCAATTTTTGATATATCAATCAAAAACAATACTATTATAAACGGATATAATACTGATGTCAACTAGTTCGAGCGAAAAAGAATTGTACAAAATATACGAAAATCTAAATAATTAACCTAAATTATTCCTGCCAATTAAGTAATCAATAGTAACACCAAAATAGTTTGCAAGTTTTGTTAATATTGCTAGAGATGGAGTTGTGCCTGCACGCTACTCACAACGCGATTTCGCGATACAAAGAATAAGGGGTTTAATTTTCAATGAAACCCCTCTAGTAAATTTGAATTGTTTATAAGTATTGCTGTAAGATTAGGAATCTTCCCTATTTAATACATTATAAAAAGTTTCAATGTATACAAAATAAGTGTGGAATAAAAATAACAAATTGTCAAGCTAATATTTATAATTATAACTATTTATATGTTTATTAAAAGACTTTCAAGTCAACAACATATTTTTTGAAATTTATTGACAAATATCTATTTGCGTATTATACTGATAATTAATGAAAGATTTGAAATTATATGGAATTATATGGAATGTTAATTATTGTTTCTTAAATGAAACCTTAGAAATTTTAAACAAATACAACACTTTATCAGATTTATATCTGATAGATATAGCCGATTGCGAGGAAGAATTTTTAAAAGAGGTATATCCCGATGTTTTGCCATACGAATATGTGGTTTATAAAGCTTCTTTTTTGAAAAAGAATGATTGCAATTATGTTTTATTATTTTCAATAACAATACCAAAGGCTAAATTCAATTATAATTCAAAAGAACAACACGATTATTGTGTAGAAGCAAAAAAAATTAAAAACACTATTAGAAAAAAGTTTAAACATTTAGTAAAAGATTATGTTGAAGATATCATTATCCATTTGTCTGATAATGCTGATGAAAATGAAATAATTCTAAATGGTGTAAAGTTATACAAAAATAGAATGCAGGAGTTTAAAGATACAGCATTAGACAAAGGAGATAGAGATTTTGATATCTATTAAGTATATAAATTATCGTATAGAAAAATTTTTAAGTAATCATCAATCGGACTCGCTTTTCATTTATTCTCCGTCGGCATTAAAAAATTTAACGATTCTAAATTTAGACAATAAAATTAATATTCACAATTTAAACAAGAATGTTGAATTTCTTGATAAAATTGACTTAAATCTTCAAAATATAAATAATATTATAGCCATAGGTGGAGGATCTGTAATTGACATTGCCAAATATCTATCGTACAAATTGGACAAAAAATTGATTGTTGTTTTATCAGCCATTTCAACAAATGCTTTTTCCACAAATAAGGCGTGCTTGTACGTAGGAAACCAGAAAGTTACAATTTTAACAAAAGAACCTGATGAGGTTGTTTATTGCGATGATTATTTAGCAAAAGCAAATAAAATAAATTTATTGGGACTTATGGATGTTCTTTCTATTCACACCGCATTAAAAGATTGGGAGCTGTCATGCGTACACAACAAAGAACATTTAGATTATTGTTTCAATTTGGCAAAAAAGCTTCTAAAAAAAGTTGTTTTATTTTTGAATAAAAAAACTTATGAAGAAATAATAAATAATAGAAAATTCATACTGAAAGTGGTCTGCAAATCGGGCGTTATTACAAACTTGTATGGAAGCGGAAGACCGGAAAGTGCATCTGAACATATAATAGCCAAATTTATAGAATACCAATTTGACACTATTCCACATGGAATAGCTGTCGCGAATGGTATTATCTTGGCATCAATAATGCAGAATAATATTGATTATGATGTAATAAATCTGTTAAAGAAATTAGGAATTTGTGAATTTAATCTAAATTACTTAATAGACGAAAAATTCGTTTTTAAAATTTTGACTATGCTTAAGCCTAGACCCGACAGATTTACAATTATTGACTTAGAAGAATATTCTATAAAAAGAAAGGCAGAAAAAATTGCATTAAAGTGGAAGGAATTGTTGTATGATTATAGTAAATGACTTTTTCAAAAGAAAAATCGAGGCTGTATCAAATCAAATGGAGGCCTGTCTTGATGAACTTGGGGGCAAAATTATTTCAGCGTCACGTTTTCTAGGACAAGAAGTTTTAAAAGAAGAAGATATAAGGGATAATATCTTTATTTATACTCCTTTTAAGTATAAAATTGCATTAATAAAAGAAATGCTAAATAAGTCTAAAGAGTCCATTTTAGTTTTTGAGGAGGAGCCATCAATATTCAAAAGAATTTTGTTCAATTTATCAAGACGCGATGTGTATATTTCAATGTACAGAAAACCTTACAAAAAGTATATTAATCACATCAAAAAATATAAATACTTAAAAAAGATATTTGTTGAATTAGAAAGTCATAAAAAAATCTTGATTGAAAATGGAATAGATAAAAATAAAATATTGGTTGTGCCTACGCCTGCAAAAGTAAGATTTTGTCAAAATAAAAAGGAATTCAACCCCGAAAAGATAAAACTTGTTTTTGCGAGTTGGAATAATACTGATAAGATAGACACGACAAAAATTCGTGGACTATTTTACCTTGTTGATTGTTTAAAAAAACATAAAAACTTAAGTTTGAATATAGTCTTGAGAGATAATAGGACAAAAATCCTAGACAATTACATTAAACAAAATGAGGTTGACAAACAAGTGGAGTATATTGAAATAAAAAATGATGAAGAATTAGAAAAAGTTTTTGATGAGTCCGATTTTGCGGTTTATTTATTGCAAAAACAAATTGTTAAAGATGTGCCAAATTCCTTAATAGATGGTTTATCTAGAGGAAAACCAATATTTATGACGGATGTTCTTTCTTTTCATGAAGTTGTTTCTGCTGAACAAATAGGTTTTGTTGTTAAACCTAATTGTCCAGTTATTGATTTCAAAATCACAAAAGCTGAATATGATATTTTGAGTAAAAATGCGTATAATTTCGCAAAAAAACACTCTATTTCGCATTATACAAGAGTTATAAAAGGAGCTATTGATTAGTATGCAAATTGCAATATTAAATCCTTGGTTTATAGACGAAAAGTCAATAGGGGGAACTGAACGTTTTGTCAAAGATTTATCCAAAGGATTAGCTTCGTTAGGGCATCATGTGGATGTCTATATGTTATCAGGAAGGTCTTATACCTTTGAAAATATAAATTTCATCTCACTAAATTTTTTCGGCAATAATATCATTGCCGATGAGTATTTGTTAAAAAATAAATTTGGTCAATTAAATAATGAACAAATTTACGATGATATTGCAAAGAATATTGATAACATGATTGATTTCAGCCATTATGATTTTGTTCAAATAAACTCCCACTTGTTTCTAAAATGTTGCAGAAATAAAAAACGCATTTATGTGATCCATAGCAATTTAAATGAATTTTTAGTTTCAAACAGTAAAGAAGATTTTGAAGTTATGATTGATGTTATGAAAAAGGAAATAAAATTTGACATAAAGTTTGTAGTTGTTTCAAACGCATATTTGAAATTTTGGAAAAATAAATTAAAAAGCAATGTTTACTCAATTCCACATGCTATTAATATCAAAAGACTTTTTTGTGGAAAAAGTAAAAAAGATCATTTGCTAGAATATAATTTGTCGTCAAATAAAATTAAAATTTTGCTTCCAAGCAGGCTGGAGCCAATTCAAAAAAAGCCCATGACAGTTTTGAAAGCTTGCAAAAAATTACCTTTAACAAATAGAAATAAATATCAAATTATTTTTACAGGTTTAGATTCTCAATATACAAAATACATTGAAAAATTGCAAATTTATGCAAAGAAAAATAATATCGATGCTAAATTTATTTCTTTTAATAACATTGCTCAGGCTTATAACATTGCAGATTATGTAATTCTGCCAAGCAAAACTGAAAGTTTTGGGTACTCAGCATTAGAAAGTTTATCACTGGGAATTCCAACATTTTTATCTAATATACCAAGTTTTAGGGAAATTGCATCAGGTAATGAAAATGCTATCATTTTTAACAACATCAATCATTTGACAAAATTATTATCAGTAAGCCAAGACAAATATAAAAGAAAAATTGTTTCAAAAGAATGGAAAAATCGATATGATATAAACAAATGGATTAAAAAATACCTTTTGTTAGTTTAAATCTTTCAATAACAATATATCGTTTAACTTTTTGATACTAGGTTGATAATCTAAATTACCGAACCCATATTCAGCATAAATGAATTTGCCTCGGTTGTTTTTTGTTGCGAATAAGTCATATTCACTGTCACCTATATAATAAAAATTAGTAATGCAGTTCCGTTTTATTAACCCCCTTAAGCACTCAGTTTTGTTTTTCAACAAGTCATCAGGGGACTGGTAGTCGCAAAAAAGATCTCCTAAATTATAATAATTTAAAAATGCTTCAATATAACCTTGTTGACAATTGCTCACAATATATAGTGAATTTTTTAGCTTTAGAAATTTCAAAACCTCTTTCAAGTTGGCATAAAGTTTACCACCTTCTTTTTTAATTAGTCGTATTTCTTCATTTTGACATTCTTTTAAAATGATATCTGCATTCACAGAATTGGTCAACTTTTCACTTATCATTTTTACTATTTCATCGTTGGTCTTGCCCATACAATTTTGAATAAAATCGATCCCTATGTTTTTGCCTAATAATTTATATTTATTAAAAGTGTTCAACCAAGCCTTTTGTACGGTTTGTGTTGAATCCCATAAAGTTCCGTCAAGATCAAATATTATATTTGACATATTTCTCTCCCATTTAATCATTTGAAAAATGAAGTATATTTATGTAGAATATTTACTACAGGTCTAGGGACCAATTGTTCAATAGTTTCCCAATCATTACATTTTAGTGCGTTTCGAACTGTTTTTGCGCTATATACAATTCCCTTTTCGTTCACAAAACGAGGAATTTCTATGTGTTTTATACCATATTTTGGGAGAGATCTTTCGCTTTCTAGGTTCATCTGTTGAGTAAGTTTATCGACTGGTTCAGAGCCAACAAATCTCTGTTTTACATCTAAAGCAGGTTTTATTACCTTTCCTATAAAATCTATAAATCCACTTGTGTTTCCGCAAGCATTTGGAGATTTATCTCTTTCAAAATAGCCAGGCAAAAAAAGTTCTCGCGGGATGATATCTGTTCTATCTTTTATTACCACAACATTTCCAAAGTCTTTACAGGATTCTTTTGCCATTTCATAAACATCGCTTGGTGCAAACATTCCTGATTCAAGCGCGAGCATTACATAAACATAATCTGAGTGCTTGCTTGCGTATTCAACCAATTTATAATGTCCAAGCGTAAATGGATTTGCGTGCATTAGTACTATTGAGGAATTTTTTGCCCAACTCACCTTGAATTCACTTAGATAATCTATGTATTTTTGTGCTTCACTTTTTATTTGGTCATAATTTTCAATAAATTTATTCTCTAATTGTATATCTCTCTTACTTTGCATTTTTTTTGATGATAAAATATTTTTTATTTTATTAAATGCAAAATTTGCAATTTTTTTAGTACAAATATAATTGCAATGCATCGGTTCATCTAAAAAATAATTGTGCAATTGTTTTTCATTATCAAAAAATTCTTTCAAATTGAATATATTCTCATTTATGCCAAAGTCATTCAGCATATTTATTTCATGGGATGTTAACACAAACAGCAAGATATCATTTGAATTTATTTTTAATGTGTTGATAATCCTTACAATTTCAGGAATTAATAGATTTCTAGCTCCAAAATTATGTAGTTGATAATTTTTATTATATTTATTCATTAATCTTTGCATGCAACTAGGAAATGTATATTCATTTGAAACGACAGCGCCATACATAAAACAAGCGCCAAAACAATAGATATTGTTGTCATAGTATGAAATAATATCAGTAGTTTGTCGTTGCCCATTAAAACTCCTGCAGTAATCATTGTTGGAGTCCAGTAAACGACAAATGCCATTTTTAAATTCTAACCCTGCCATAAAATTTCTTGATTTAATGAAATCATCAGAGTAATCTTTTTTCAAGACTTTTTTCAGTAAATTTTTTATTTCAGGCATATTTTTGTTTGCATAATAATATCTATAACTCTTATCAAAAGCAATTCTATATTTCTCTTGTTGATTTAGATTTTTAAAAGTATCTACGGCTGGAAATTCAAAAAAAAACATTTTGGTTTTATTTTGTGCAAACATTTTTGCAAAACAAAACAGTTCGACATTATTACAAAAATCATACAAGTTTATATATTTAGTAGAGATTTTTTCTTGATTTAAAGCTTGAAACATGGCAAGTATTGACTTCTTGAATTCAAAATTTTCATAGTCAACATCTATTATAAAGTCATAATTTTTTACAGCATGACAAAATGTATCATAAGAATTGTCAATAAAATCGCATTGAATATTGTATGATTTGATATAATCAACGATACTTTTACCAAACTTGCCACATACGCATATTTTTTTTACATTTAATGAATTTATATATTCTATTGATTTTGTGTTTTTTGAATATAGTTTTTCCCAACGCTCCTCGTTCATAGAAAATATCGAGAGAGGAGAGTCTAGAAAATAATATTCACCATTTATTTTTCCATCTATAACAATAGGAAGTTTTTTAACTTGGTTTTCGGTTGCAAGTTGATGGATTTCCTGAAATTTCTCGATAAGATTTTGGTCGATGACGGGATAATTTTGATTAATAGATTTAAATTGGTCAAAAAAGTTGTTGATTAAAGAAGTCCTGTTAATCGTTCCAAAATATTTGTTTTGTTTGGTAGTATAAATGGTGTAATCTGGGTCAAAAAAAATGTTATGAATAATGTCACTAATATTAATGGCAGATATATCAATTATATTATTCTTCAATTGTTTGCTGTTTTTGATTTCAAAGTTCATTTTGCGTCACATCCTTTTAAAAATTTAAGAAATTCATTATATTCGTTGATGTGATATTTAAAAAAAGACCCATTTTTTATCATATCATCGATTTCTTGTTTTGAAAACCATTTGATTTCTTCCACTTCTTCTATTTGCTTTGTCAGTTGACTTATATCAATATCCTTTTTTAGATAGTAAAGGTCTACGAAATCATCTTCGGTTTTTTCTGTTTTAAACAATTTTAGTTCTTCTTCAGCGACCTCAAGCCCTATTTCTTCTCTTATTTCAGTAACCATTCCCTGCAAACTCGATTCTCCGCTTTTGGGATGTCCGCCTGTTGTTGCCCAGTGTCCTCCTTTCCAGAGTGGTCTTTTTTGCAATAAAACTTGTCCTTTTGAGTTTTCACAAAATACCATAACAGTTATATAGAACTTATTAGGCGGAATGGGGTCTCCTTTTTTAATTTTTTCTCCTGTTGGTTTTTTGTTGCCGTCATACAAATCTCTATATTCCATAAAATCACTCCTTTTAATTATAAAATAATATTAATATAATTTATAATTTTATTAAAAATTTTTTTTGCATTGCTATCCTTGTTATTTACTATTAATTTAAACATTTTTAAATAGTGAAATAAAAGGCATAATTTCACCATTTTTTCGTTTACTGATTTGTTATAATTTTTTATCATGTTTTCATAAATAGATTTATCATAGTCATATATAAACGAAAAATCATACTCAACAGGTCGAAAATCCAAATCTCCAAAATCAATTATACCAGCCAGTTCATTTTTATCGTTTATAATGATGTTTTTTCTATGTAAATCTCCATGTGTTAAACAGATTTCGCATTGATCAAGTAATTCAAAATAATCAATCAGGAAACCAGTCAATTTACTATAATTATCTTTTGAAATATAATTTTTTATTAAAGAAAAATTATGTGACACTTCAGCTTTTTCTTGACTAATGACCTTATCTCTATCAAAATCTATTTTAATTCCATGCAACTCTGTTAAAAACAAACCCAAATCTATGCCTATTTGTTTTTTTTGATGTTCAGTCAAAATATTTTTATTTATTTCGTCACCGGAAACACCAT
>CALVNK010000036.1 GCA_944349615.1 uncultured Clostridia bacterium | reverse complement strand
AACAACCCTTTATAATGCGCTATTGCGCGCCGACCTTGAAATTATAGAAGTTTGTCATCACACCCTTCCACCGTCCTATGTTCCACTGTCTTTTGATGCGATGGTTAGTGAAGGATATGCCGATTTAATATTTAAAAATAATCAGCCTTTTCCTATATATATCAAAGCATATAGTGACGGCAAAAGCGCGACTTGTGAAATCTATGGTCAGCCGTTAGAAGAAGGACTTACAATCACCACAAAAAGCGAGCTAGTAAAAATTATAGGCCATAATGGCGACAAGATTATAAGCGACACAAAGGGAGAATATTCAAAGCATGTTCTATATAAGGGAGAATACTATAGGCTCAAATATCCACAGGAAGGATATATCACAAATGGCTATCTTGTATATGAGAAAAATGGCGAAATAATAGAAGAAAAGAAAATTAGGCACGACAAATATAGTTCTCAAAATGGAGTGATAGTAGAAGGCGTCTATGAAATGGAGGAAGGAATGAAACTTGACAATAATGGCGTAAAATATATTGCTCCACAAAAAGTGACACAAGAAAACTACGAAAACGCCAAAAAGAAATATCACCTTATATAAAAAAGAAAATAATTGTCAAAAAAAGACAATTAATTTAGTGTGTCGACAAATTGACAGACTGCAAACGAAACAAGCGAGGCAAGGCTCGAAAAATGCTCAAAGCCAGGAGTTTAGTATACCTAAATGACTGGTTTTGGGCGTTTTTCAGTAAACGAAGCAAGAAAAATTATAAATAATTTTTCGGTCGCGCCGTTTGTCTACAGCCTGGTTTTTTATAGGTATTTTAATTTATTTTCAACTGCACTTATCAGTTCTTTTTTATTATTATTTAAAGTTCCATCAAAGATATCGCTTAAAAGGCTTTCAAAAATTGCTTTATATCTGTTTGGCTTAACTTGAGGAAAATGCACCTTCAAATCTTCGCCAGTAATCTTTAAGTCTTTGACAGATATTATCAATTTATGTTGAATTATATATTTATAGAAAAACATATATTTTGAAGCCAAATATTTTGATTTATACACTAAAAGTTCATATATATCAGGAAAATTATTGAAATACTTGAAAAAGTACGGCTTATTTTGAAGCCTGTTGAGTGCTTCATAGTAGCCTGACAAGATATTGATATATTTTTCCACCATCTTTTTATTCATACCAAATGAGTTAGTTAAAATCAAATTGAGATAATATGATATAGAGATAGGATTTACAGTGTCAATCACATCTATAAGAAAACCAAATGATTTTCTCTTGACTTTCTTGACCATCTTAAACTTGATTTTTGGACAATCAATGCCAAAGATTGGCCATAATTTTTCCTTATTAAACTGCCTTAGAGCCATCATAAATGAATTTCGCTTTGCAAGTGACTTATATTTAGTTGGACTATGAAGTATTCTCGTGATTTCATAGATTACCTTTTCACCGCTTATATCTCTCATGTTGTGAGCATATTTAATTGCAGTTTGATAGGTCTGTTTTTCGATTTTAAAATTAAGTTCACACTGAAATCTGAACAGTCGCAAAATTCTCACTCCATCATGAGCAAGCACCTCTTCTGGTGTTTCGACACAACGCAAAACTCTCTTTTGAATATCCTCTATGCCATTATAGAAATCAAGAATTTTATCATCCTTTATATCATAATATAGACTATTGCAAGTAAAATCACGCCTTTTTGCATCTTCTTCAACACTTGTGATGAACTCCACCTTATCAGGTTGATGCTGTCCATTATTTGGATAGATATCGCGTCTAAAGCAGGTATACTCAAAACTCTCACCTTTAGGCGTAGATATAAGCATGCTTCCTAAAGTCTTGCTTTTTATCTTGCAGATAAAACCACTTCCCTTTAAAAGTTCTTCCACCTGTTCGACCTTTAAACTTGAACAAATATCTATGTCCTCAAGTTCTATGTTTAAAAGTGCATTTCTAATATATCCGCCTACAACATATAAAGGACATGGAAACAAATTTGCAAGTCTTTTAAGTTCCTTTGACAATTCCATTTGCATAAGAATAATATATCCTTTTTAAGTATATTTGTCAAATCTTTTTTAAATGTTGACAATCGGTCAATAAATATATTATACTTTATTAGTAAAATAAATTTAAGGAATATATTTTTTAATGAAAAAGAAAAAAAAGTCAATCATAATCATAAGTGATGCGCAATTAAAAACTAAAAATAAATATAAACGCCTTAAAGAGATAAATTATTATCTATCTCCGCTTTTTTATACTATGGAAGGAGTTGAATATAACAAAGGCTTACTTTATAGATTACAAAAATCTCTCACAATTAAACGAAAAGTTAAACCTGAAAAACCACAGGTGCCTGAAGGAGTGGAAAGATTTAATCCGAGTTTTGAATTAGGCTTAACCAAAGAGCAAGTAGAAAAACGAAAATCAATGAACTTGACAAATAATAATAAAGTCAAATCATCTAAGAGTTATGGCGCAATATTCGTAAAAAATATATTTACATTCTTCAATATGCTTTGGCTTATCATCGCAGTTGCTTTGTTTGTAGTTGGCTCCTATGGCGACCTATTATTCCTTTTCGTCATTGTTGCAAACACTGCAATTGCCATAATACAGGAGATTCGAGCAAAAATTGCAGTCGAAAAATTGTCGGTTGTCGCTACGCCTATGGTGAAAACTATCCGTGATGGTGAAGTTGTAGAGATCGCCTCAAACAATCTTGTGCTTGACGATGTCATCATGCTGACAAGTGGAAATCAAATTCCTGCCGACTGTATTATAATCAGTGGCAATGTTGAAGTCAACGAGAGTCTTTTAACTGGCGAATCAAACGCTATAGAAAAGAAAGAAAATGCAAGCCTACTCTCTGGCAGTTTTATAATTTCAGGGCTATGCTATGCGCGTGTCGATAAGATTGGCAAAGACAACTATATATATCAAATGGCTAAAAAGGCTAAAGAATTCAAAGCACCAGAATCTAATCTATTTAAAGATCTAAATAGACTTATCAAATATATCGGCATTGCACTTGTACCTATCGGCATACTCACCTTCTTGAAAGAATATACCTATCCAGGCTCTACAATTCAAACGCAAATTACAAACACAAGTGGCGCGCTTGTAAGTATGATTCCCGCAGGAATGTTTTTACTTGTCACAATTGCCCTTGCTGTCGGAGTGGTAAAACTATCAAGAAAAAAGACTTTGGTACGCGACCTTTATTCTATCGAAATGCTTGCAAGAACTAATGTCCTATGCCTTGATAAAACAGGAACGATCACCGATGGCACTATGAAAGTCGTAGGAATATCCACCTACACTAGAAAGCGAAAAACAAGTATAGTCAAACTTCTGTCGAATGTTTTGAACGAGCAAAAGACAACCAACTCAACATCTAATGCTCTAATCAAAGAATTTGGAAGGCGAGATGATTTTCATGCACTCAACATTGCCGAATTTTCGTCAGAGCGAAAGTATTCTATTACAGAACTTAGCAATAAAAAAATCTATTTCCTAGGTGCTCATACGCGAATTGGAGTCAAACTTGATGAAGAACAGAAAGCATATATTGCTGACGCACAGAGTAAAGGGTTGAGAGTTTTGGCATTCTGTGAACTTGAAAATGGTCAGTTTGATAAGCAGATGAGCGGAAAAAATTCCACTCTTCTTGCAATAATTGTAATTGAAGAAAAAATCCGTGATGATGCGATCGAAACAATCCAGTGGTTCAAAGACAATGATGTGGCTATAAAGATCATTTCGGGTGATGATCCTGCATCGGTTTCTAGAATAGCACAGAGAGTTGGCGTAGAAGATAGTGAAAAATTTGTTTCGCTTGAAGGCAAAAGTTTGAAAGAAGTTGCCGAAATGGCAGACCAGTTCACCGTCTTTGGAAGAGTTACGCCTGAGCAAAAATATACAATCATCAAGGCACTGAAAAATAAAGGCAAAGTTGTCGCCATGACTGGTGATGGAGTCAACGACACACTCGCACTTAAAGAAGCAGACTGCTCGATCGCAATGGCTGATGGTAGTGAAGTTGCACGAAGCATATCAAAACTTGTCTTACTTGAATCTAACTTCTCTTCTCTCCCATCGGTTGTAAAAGAAGGCAGACAAGTGATCAATAATGTACAAAATTCATCATCGCTATTCCTTATGAAAACATTCTTCGCAATCACGCTGACCATTTTGACACTATTCTTGCAACTACAATATCCGTTCATTCCAAGAATGATGATGATACTCGAAGCCTTTGTTATCGGCATTCCATCATTCCTATTGACCTTCGAACCTAATACAAAGCAGATAAAAGGTAATTTCATTCCACAGGTACTCAAGCGGAGTTTGCCACGAGCACTTTTAATGCTATTCAATGTACTGATTGTAATGATATTATATTACACACAAAACTTTCCAAACTTCATTGAAAATGAATACCGAACGCTTTGTGTTCTAGTACTCACCTATACAGGCTTTTTAAATCTTGTATCACTATGCTATCCTTTCTCACTGCTTAGGATAATAACTCTTGTGATTTCATTCTTAACAGTCACAGGTGCAATAATAGCTCTGCCATCATTCTTCATGATAACAGATTATCCGCTCTCAGTTCTGCTCACCTTCTTTATAATTATGCTTGTTTCAATAATTATTTTGGTAGTACTTAAACTGAATAAAAAGCGTCTAGATAGACTGCGTGATAAAATTATTAAATTATTACAAAAACAATAAAATAAAAAAAATAATTTCAAGGGTATTAACTTTTGAAACTAGCAAAAAACGAACTTATGTAAACATAGGTTCGTTTTTTGCAGGTGTACCATAAAGAAACTAAATTGAACCTAGAAAACTTAGTTTTAATTTTTTTATTTTAATATACTTAAAATTAATTGACTTTTAGTCTGTTTTTTTATAGAATAAGTAAGACAGGTAAGAATTGTAAGAAAGGAGTAATATTATGAATAAAGAGCAAGATAAATTTATATGGACAACGAAATTAACTAGCAAGGGTCAGATTGTTCTTCCAAAACAAGCACGAGAGGTTTTTGGGTTTAAAGAAGGTGACACTTTGATTTTGCTTGGAGATTTACAAAGAGGTATAGCAATTGCAAAATATGATGACTATTTGAAGTTTGCAGAAGAAATTTTTAAGGCAAAAAATGGCGGAAATAATGATTGAAATTAAAAACATCACAAAAAGGTATTCCAAACTAATTGCAGTTGATGATGTGTCCTTTTCAATTAAAGATAAGGAATGCTTTGCTCTACTTGGGCTTAATGGTGCAGGCAAAACCACTTTAATAAATATTCTCACAACAGGGATGTTGCCTACTTCTGGAACTGCGACTATAAACAATTACGACTTGATAAGAGAAAAAGAAAAGATTAGAAAAATAATCAACATATCCCCACAAGAAAGTGCTGTTGCCAAAAACTTAACTATAAAAGAAAATTTAGAGTTTGTAGCATCATTATATGACATTCAAAATAGAAAGAATAAAATTGATGATATAATTTCTAAATTTGGGCTTAAAGAAAAAGAAAATGTTAAATGTAAAAAACTTAGCGGAGGACAACTTCGTAGAGTTAGTATTGCCCTTGCAATGATTACAGAACCACAAATACTCTTTCTTGATGAGCCTACGCTTGGGCTTGATGTGAAATCTCGTAAAATATTATGGGGTATTATTAAAGAATTAAAGAACAAATTGACTATATTGCTTACAACTCATTACTTGGAAGAAGTTGAGTTTTTAGCCGATAGAATTGGCATTATAAGTCGTGGGCAAATGAAAGCGATTGGCACGCGTGATGAAATTGTAAAACTTACAAAAACAAATAGTCTTGAAAATGCCTTTTTAATGTTGTCGGAGGAAGAATAATGAAAAAATGTTTTATTCTAGCACAAAGGAATATTAAAGAAATGCTTAGAGAACCTTTAAGTTTAGTTTTTTGCTTAGGTTTTCCACTTATAATGCTACTAGTTATGCAAATTATATTTACTAATATGGAGTTTGTCCCTGCCAATTTTAAAATAAAAAGTTATGCAAATGGGATTTGTGTTTTTGGATACACTTTTACAAGTTTATTTGTTGCTATGCAAATCTCGTCAGATAAAAACACTTCATTTATTAAGCGAATCAATATCTCGCCAATAAACAAATTTAGTTATTATTTTAGTTTTTTTATCTCTGCCTTGCCAATGGTTTTCATTCAAACTATTCTTTTCTTTTTGGTGGCTCTAATTTTTAAATTCCCATTTGGTGTCTATTTTCTTTTGAATATTTTATATTTATTGCCTTCTGCAATTTTTTATATTTGCATAGGGATTTTAATAGGTTGTATTTGCAAAAATGAAAAGCAAACTGGTCCTATAACTTCTATATTTATTTCGCTAACAGGAATCTTTGGTGGAGTATTTATGCCTATAAGTGCATTTAGCGGTGGGTTTGCAACTTTTATAAATTTATTGCCTTTTAGCCATTCTGTTTTAATAGGTAGTGAACTTCAATCTATCGGTGCAAAATGTATTTACCCACATATTCTTTATTTGTTATTTTATATTGTTATAATAATAGTGGTTATTACAATTATTGAAAAAATTAGAGGTTTAAAAAAATAAATTAACCCATTTGGCACAAGCGTGTGCTTGTCTTGATACAAGTCGGTGTCGCTTCGCTCAACGAAAGACAAGCACACATCTAATAATCTAATTGTGTTGTAAAAAGAGCGATTGCTGGCAAAGCGTAACGCAATCCGCTCTTTTATTTTTTGTTTTCTTCTCTCTATTTTCTAGTGTAAGCGAATATTCTTTGTTGTCAAGGTTAAAGTGCATGTCAAAAGATTTGTAGAGTTGGATATTTTCACGACAACCTATGACAACGTCAGAAGTATTCGTTTTTTTTGCAATTAAGAGAGAGTTGGTGCAAAAAGAAAACATAGACAGTTTTTTGTCTATGTTTCTCTTAAATATTCTGCTAGTTTTAAAATTGCTAGCTTAAGATTAAATTTTATTTAAAAATTAAAATTATTTAATTATTAAGCAAAAATAAAAAATATAAAAATAGCTAAAATGCTTTATTTTAAAGGCAAATAAATGCTTTAATAAATATTTAAAAAAATCACGATTTAATTTAAAATCGTGATTTTTTGATTTTTCTACTAAAATTTAATTGTTTATTTTTATTTATCAATATTTTATATTTATTTTTTTATCATTTTTAGCCATTGACAATATAATCATATAAAGCATAGGTGTTTGCGGTGATTGTAATAGTTGTGATATATGCAGATGCATCTTGTGATGATGATTGTGCATATGTTCCAAAATACAATGTGACATCGCTATCTTGGTTTTCAGTACTTAGCGGGAATACTATATCAATATAACATAATTTTTTAGTTGTATCAAAACTTGAATATTGATAATTTCCGTTAGATTTGAAAAGATTTTGCTCTACACTATAGCGCATTCTAACATAATTGCTTCCAAGAGTCGAAACAAGTGAAGAATTTAAGTCTACCTTTGTAGAATTACTTGTGTAGAAACTGTTTGCACTAGGCCTACCTTCATTTATGCTATATCCACCTAGCCTGCCTGTAAACAACGCTTGAAGTGCATTGACTTGCATAGACTTTTCAAAAAGTTCGGTAAATTCATTGTATTCATCATCTGTCATAGTGAGCGTTGCCCTTTCAGAGCCATTAATCACAATGGTATATGAAGAAGGCGGTTCAATAAAGAAAGGTTTCAAATTGACATTTACGCAAGCAAGAGTGATGATTGCAATTGACAAAATAAGCACTACTGAAAGAATACTAGAAAGAGTTATTATCTTTTTTCTTCTTTTCTTGCGAAGATATTCATCACTTACACTTACTAGCACCTGCTGTACTTCTTCTGGAGCATCAGTTGTGCCAGTCGGATCAAGTGATTTATCTTTATCTATCTTCGCTTTTCTTTGACTGCGATTTTTCTTGTGAGATTTTTTCTTTTTATCTACCACTTTTTCGCTTTCAACTTGTGCGTTTGTATTTGATGCTTCTAAATCGCTTTTCAAATCAATTTCAATACTTTGATCTTTTTGCTCTTGATCATTGTTGTCCGCTTCATTAGATGCTAACAATGTGCTTTCATCATTTTGTAATGAATCATTCTCGCTTGAAATGATCTGTTCATTTACATTTTGGTCGACTTTTTCTTTTTCCTCCATTATTTATCCCCTTTATCATCTTTTTTTGCTCTAGGTTTGCGTTTTGATTTTGTTTGACTATCTTTTTCTGCTATTTTCTCTTCTTTTTGCTTGCTTGTGTCCTTAGTATTTGTATCTTGAATATCGACTTTTTCACTTTCGCTTTGATCGATTTTAGAAGATTTTTCTTCGATTTTTGTTTCCTCTTGTTTTTCGGTTTGAGATGAAGAACTTACGATTTTCTCTTGAGCGTCACTTAACAAATCTTTGCCCTGCTCAACTAATTGATCTTGACTTGCCGAGCCATCTTTAGTTTTATCACTACTACTTTTTTTCATTTCTTCATAGATCTTTTTGATGGAATCAAGTTCTTCTTTAGTGATTATTCCACCAGCATATAGTTTTTCACCTTCGATGATCTTGTTTTCTAATGCCTGCAATTTTTCTTGTTCAGCTCTTTCTTTCCAAAGTTTTTCTTCTTTTTCTTTCTGCTCTTTTGCTTTTTCGTCCATTATGGCAGAAATTTCGCTTGCTTTTTTACCTTCGATAAGCATATCAACCTCCTCTTTGTTGATAGTTTCCTTATCAAGAAGAAGGGTTGCCATTTCATTTAATAAGTCTTGATTGTCCGCCAAAAGTTTCTTTGCACGCTTATAGTTATAATCAATAATTGCTCTCACTTCATCATCAGCTTCAGCTGCAAGTTTCTCTGAGAAATCATTCTTTGTTTGATAATCTCTGCCAATGAAAATTTGACCTGATGATTCAAGGCTAATAAAGCCAAGATTTTTGCTCATACCCCAGTTGTATACCATGTTGTGAGCAATCTTTGTTGCCTGATTAATATCTCCAGATGCGCCTGTTGTAATGTCTTTAAAGATCAATTCTTCTGCAATTCTTCCGCCCATGCAAACGGCAATTTCGTCCATGAGATAGTTGTAAGTACGGTAAGAATTGTCATTTTCAGGTCTTTGCATAGTATATCCACCAGCCATACCTCTTGGAATGATCGACACTTCTTGCACTTCATCTGTATATTTAAGTTTCTTTGCAAGGATAGCGTGACCAGATTCGTGATATGCGGTGATCTTTTTATCTCTTTCAGTGACAAGACGACTCTTTTTTTGTGGTCCCATCATAACTTTGTTGATACCTTCTGTAATATCAGACATAATGATCTTTGGCCTGTTATTTCTTGCAGCGAGAATTGCTGCTTCATTGAGCATATTTTCAATATCCGCACCAGTAAAGCCAACTGTAATTTTGGCTAAGGTCTTAAAGTCGATATTGTCATCGAGTTTTTTGTTTCTTGCGTGTATTCGAAGAATTCCTTCTCTGCCCTTAACATCAGGCACATTGACATAGATCTGTCTATCAAATCTGCCTGGTCTAAGAAGTGCTGGATCTAGAACATCCGCTCTATTGGTTGCGGCTAAGATTATTATCCCTTCGTTAGACTCAAAGCCGTCCATTTCAACTAGAAGTTGGTTGAGTGTCTGTTCTCTTTCGTCATTACCGCCACCAAGACCTGCACCACGCTGTCTGCCGACTGCATCGATTTCGTCAATGAATACAATACATGGTTTGTTTTTCTTTGCTTGATCAAATAGGTCACGGACTCTGGAAGCACCAACACCTACAAACATTTCAACAAAGTCAGAACCGCTTATTGAAATGAATGGCACATTTGCTTCCCCTGCAACCGCTCTTGCAAGCAAGGTTTTACCTGTTCCCGGATAGCCAACTAAAAGCACACCTTTTGGAATTCTCGCGCCAAGATCTGTAAACTTCTTTGGTGACTTTAAAAATTCTACGATCTCTTTAAGTTCTTCTTTTTCTTCTTCAGTTCCTGCAATATCTGAGAAACGCACCTTGCTTGTTGTGTATGCTTTTGCTCTAGATTTGCCAAAACTCATTGCACCCTTGCCAGAACTGTTTAACAGTCTAAAGATCATCCAAACAAGGAATAAGCCGAATGCAATATAGAGTATAGGGTAAATGATATCCCATGCATTAACGCCGTCTACGCCAACACGAATTTGAATTGCAGTAAAATCTGGATTAGCTACATTTTCTGGAAGTGCGTTATATTCTTCAATTGCCGCTCTAACTTCTTGTACAAATCCATCTCCATATTCATAGTGGATGTAGTAATCAGAGTATGTTGGAAAATTGCCTACATAGTCTGAGCCATCAACTAAAAAGTACATTGTGTCATTCTTGTAATAAACAGCGATAAGTTGTTCGCTTTGCCCTTCTTCATTTTTGTGAGTACCATTGATAAGCTCTTCAACTTCATTTATACCACCATACAAATATTGCCCTTGATATCCGTTATTTGTAAAAATCAAAATGAGTAAAAGTACAATAACAAACAAAATTACTAGGTATGACCACTTGAATTTAGATTTTTGTTCGTTCATATTTTCTCCTTATTATCCTTATTCTCAATGCAATGATTATAACACAAGTTTTTTTTTGTGGCAAGCAAAATAAGGAGTGATTTTATTAAATTTAAAACTTTATATATATTTTATCGACAAAATTTTGGTCGCTAGGATGGATAATAAAATTTTACAAGGTTATATCAATCAGGCTGGACTAAAATGTTGAGTTTGAATATAACATTATTTAAAAATTCATCAACTCCACCTTTGTCGCGAATATATTTTTCATACTCTTTTCTATTATTTCTATAAAAGGTTTCGTTTATACCCATTACATCGGCTTTACATTCTCTTATAAGATTTAATGACTCTGTAAACTGCTGTTTGACTTTATGTTCTATTTTAGTCGCAACTTCATTTGTTACATTGCTAAACTCAGTATTGACTTTTAACCCTTCTTTTACTCCTTCTATTTCAACTAGATCAACACTTAAAATGAGTTCGGCAACAAAAAGCGGATAGCCGTTTTCAAATTTAGTATTTATGATAACCTTTTTATCAG
>CALVNK010000035.1 GCA_944349615.1 uncultured Clostridia bacterium | reverse complement strand
TAGGGAGAGTTATGTTTGATCCGTAATTTGCTGTTCCGCCTGCATGAGTAGACCCTCCATCCGTATCAAATGAGTATGTAAATACATATGGTTTCCACTGAGCATAAAAATCTATTGTGCTATTATGTGTAGTAGTGAGGTTGATCACAGATTGTCCATTTGTATAATTGGTACCATTCCCATTCCAGCCTGTAAAATAGTATCCTGCTCTTGTAAAGGTGTTCGATTTGAGATTTTGGGCGGTATTGTATGTAAAAGACTGATCCGTCATCGTCCCACTCCCACCATTGGCGTTGTACCGGACTTTGTATATCAACCAAGCCATATTGATCGATATTGTTGCATCCCAACCGCCACTAGGTTCTCCTAACGTACTCAGTCTAGGCGTATAAGTACAGCCAGTTATTATACCATCAGATGTTGTGAGTGAAACAGATCCCCGATCTACTGTAATTGAACTTACATACATTCCCGTAGCTGGATTAATATCTTTTATAGTTAATGTTGTATCAGCCTTTATACTGCTATAAACTTGATCTGTCGTAACATCGCTAGTTTGTCCATTGTATGATTGAATCATTGTACCACTATTATAGTCTTGTGTCCCATTTGGACTTAATATGTTAGTATCTATTTGATAATCGTTTAGTATCCAATGTGCATACAAAGTTCTTGGGCCCGCATTCTCTCTAGTTAAATTTGATGTAATTCTGCCTGAACCATCAATCCATTGTGTACCACCAATTGCTGCTGTATAATATCCTTGAAAAGTATAGCCGGCGCGGGATGGCCTTGTTATGGTTGATGTTAAACCTCGACTATATGTATCGTAAACACAAGAACTAGATCCGCCTGATCCTTGATTGGCATTAAGTGTCAAAGTCACATTCCAATAAAGGCTTACCGTAAAAGTATAACTACCACCAGCATCATTCATCTCGCCTATAAAACTTTCACCTTCTGATCTCCAATAAAACCTGGGATTTGAAAGCCCGCCAAGATAATTTGAAATTGAGACGGTTGTTTTTCTAGCGTTTAAGCTGAAGGGATTGTAATGCTCTGTAGAAACTGAGCCGGGTGATCTTGTAGTTCGCCCTATCGTGTTAGTTAGTCCTCCCGAAGCTCCGGAGCCATCACTATAACATATCTGGTGTGTAACCTTGATATCGCCACCCAGATAGCTATATACATAACCAGAACCGTCATCCATGTAAGATCCATATGCATATATTTGTGTCGTTATTTTAGATGTGTCAAATAGACCACTCTCTACCTCTTGGTTTGTCAAATTATCATTAATATTAGTTGGGTTTGAGTTTGCACTCAGCAAAAACACACCACCGCAAAGCAGTACTAAACAAATCAATATTCCAAAAAAATATTTCTTTTTCATCTTATTTCCTTTTTATATAAGTTTAAAAAAAAGAAATTTGCCGAGTCTGTATTTAATTTGTTATTATTTATTATTTCACTTTCTTTTTTTTATTATACCAAATTACTACCCTTACCTGTCAAGAAAATATTGATTTATATTAAAATTTATATCATATTTTTACAAAATTTATATAAGTAACCACTTAATAAAAAAATCAAAAAGTGTTTGAAATTAAATCAAACGTGGTTAAAAAATTTGATAAATTCCTCGATTTGGAATAAAAAAGCATCATGTGTCCGAGTGCGAGTACTGACGCGAAGGGTACATGATGCAAAAACTCATCTTTTTAAACTTGAAACTATAAATTTAAGCTTGTGCAAAGGTTAAGCGTTGACATCTCAAAAAAATTAAGCTTTGAAATTAGTTTATTCTGCATCGGTCTGATCTTCTTCTCCAATACCATAAGCAGATTTGACTTTTGCAAATATTTCATTATAGATGTCAGGGTTTTGAGCAAGATAAACTTTAACATTTTCCTTCCCCTGTCCAATTTTCTCATCATTATAAGAGAACCAAGAACCTGACTTTTTGATGATATCCTTATCAAGTGCGAGATCAATCACGCATCCAAGTTGGCTCACACCCTGACCATAGATAATATCAAATTCAGCAGTCTTGAAAGGTGGAGCAAGTTTGTTTTTAACAACTTTTATTGTTGTACGATTTCCTATTATATTGGTCCCATCTTTTATAACATCTTTTTTGCGCACATCAAGTCTGATACTCGAATAGAATTTGAGTGCCTTTCCGCCCGTGGTAGTTTCTGGCGAGCCGAACATAACACCGACCTTTTCACGCAACTGATTGATGAAAATTACAGTAGTTTTGCTTTTATTTATTACGCCTGTAAGTTTTCGCAGTGCCTGACTCATCATTCTTGCTTGAAGACCCACATGGCTATCCCCCATTTCGCCATCGATTTCGGCTTTTGGAGTAAGTGCTGCGACTGAGTCAACAACTATGAGATCCACAGAACCAGATTTAACCAAGGTTTCACAGATGTTGAGTGCTTGTTCTCCATTATCAGGCTGTGAAATCAAAAGTTCAGTCAGATTTACTCCCAATTTTTCAGCATAGACAGGATCAAGTGCGTGTTCTGCATCGATAAAAGCTGTCACTCCGCCAAGTTTTTGTGCTTCAGCAATAATATGGAGTGATACTGTAGTCTTACCAGAAGATTCTGGACCATAGATCTCGATCACTCTGCCTCTTGGAATACCGCCAATGCCGAGTGCGATATCAAGTGTCAAGCAACCTGTAGGAATAACATCAATCTTTTCGTTTGGTCTTTCACCAAGTTTCATAATAGTGCCTTTTCCATACTGTTTTTCAATTTGGAGTAAGGCTTGCTCTAAACTTTCTCTTTTATTATCTTTTTCTGTTTTCTTGTCTGCCATAAAATTCCCCTTTAACAAAGATATTATATCAAATATTTATTTTTTTGTAAATCAATATTATTATAAAATTTCAATAAAATCACTGTCTTTTATCTTTAAATTTATATAGAAAGATATTTATTTTAATTTTTTCTCAAACGCTGTGATAAGTGATAAAGTAGTGAATGTTTAGCCATAATAATGCAATCTTCCTTTGGCGCCTTGAAAGTGTTTTTGTATAAAAAAATCTCGCTGTTAATGGCAAGAGCGAATATAAATTCAAGTACGCCATTTTCATATTTACCGCTGGATAATACTCGAACATTTGCTAGGGTTTTCTTAGAAAATTCTAGCATTTGATTATATATATCTTCACTAGTCCTATATTTTATTTTTTCAAAGTAAGTTTTATCTAGTACATCTAAAAAATTTTCATTTTCATAAAGCAAACTTTGAACAATTGTGCCCTGCGTTATATTTTCACAAATTGCGATCTTGTCACCTCGCAATGACAGCATTTTATAGACAATCTGCGGAAGCGACAGTGAATTTTCGCTAAATATATTCCCTGCAAATTTTTGGGCTATTAATACCTGACATTCATCTATAGTCGCTTTATCACTTCCTTCGCTTTTGTAACTTGTATAGATATCTGCAACTAAATGGTCATAACTAACATTAAATTCAAAATATGGAATGATGTTTTCAAGTTCCTTAAGTCTATTTTCTATTTCTTTGATTGCAAGACCGAATGTATGAAAGCAAAAATATCTTTTTTCGCCATCTTTTTTAAAAATTTTATGTAATAAGTCTAGGCTTACTTCAATCGGCACAAAATTTATCAATTTGCCATTTTTTTCAAATATCGCAATCTTGTCGTCTATTATATCCTTTTGTTTAAAACCGCCCTGCGACATATAATCAATAATAATCTTGTCAATTTGATTATTTTCACAAAAAAATATAAGGTTACCATCAAAATCATCTCTAGTTAGCGTTGATTTCATTTCTAAACTCTCTAGTTTTATCATATTTTGACTTAATATAGAAAGTAATTTGTTAAAATTTAATTGTCCGCTATTAAAGTTTTTTTGATATATGATAACCTTATATTCCATAATTTTATCCTTGTAAATTTACTTATTGTCCTTTTTCTTATCTTCTTCTAACTGGTCAAGACGATTTTCTTCATCTTCACTCTCATTTAATTGATCTTGCTCATCTTCTGCAATTTGACTTTCTTCTATAATCTCATAACTTTCTTCTTCACTTTCTACTATATCACTCTTTTTGCTATCATTTTTTCCTGCCATTGAAAAAACCTTTCTGTTTCTAATAAGATAGCCTACACCTGAATAGATAGTAAGGAAAGTTGCAACGCAAAGAATAATCATAAGAATAAAGTTGATGATTGAAGCCACATTATTTGGCATATCGGCGATTTTAACGATATCAGTCAAAATGAAAGCATATATAAAATAAAGAGATACAGAAACATATTGAATAGTAGCCTTTATTTTACCGCTCTTTTCAGCTGCAAGCACAATGCCCTGACTTGCTGCTATCTGTCTTAACGCGCTTATAATAAATTCTCTTGCAAGCATAATAATTATGCATACAACTCCAAGCCAAGTAGGCCAAACCACTGCAACGCCTGTTGAGATTGGCACTGCGATAACTAAAATCATACCTGTCATAATTAAAACTTTGTCGGCTATAGTGTCAAAGAATTTTCCGAGTGTTGTCACCTGATTGTTTTTTCTTGCAAGATAGCCATCAAGGAAATCTGTGAGGCATGCAACTATAAATAGCACTGCCGAAACAAGTCTTGCAAATGGTATGAAATCTGCAAGATAGAAGAATATTATTAGTGGCAATAATAATAATCTTATTAAGGTAATTTTATTTGGTGTGTTCATTCTATTTCCCCCTTAAAATAACTGCCATCAAAATCTGTAATTTTCACATTTACAAAAGTCTGACATTTGATATTTCCATTATCCACAAATCGCACTCCAAAGTCAACTGATGGTGAAAGATTTTGGCTGTGAGCGATAAATTCTCCGCTATCGGATTCAAAACTGTCGACAAGGACTGTGATAACTTGTCCTATTTTCTCTCTAGCAAGTGATGACACTATGCTATTTTGAAGCTTTTGTAGTTTTTTTAGTCTTCTACGTTTTGTAAAAGAAGAAATTTGATTTTTCATATAGTAACTTGCCGTTCCCGCTTCTCTTGAATAAGGGAAGAAGCCTGCATAGTCAAACTTGCTTTCCTTGACAAAATCGTATAATTTTTTGAATTTTGCCCTTGTTTCTCCTGGATAGCCGACTATAAAGGTCGTCCTAAAAGCAAGCGATGGATATTCCTCTTTAACCTTTTTCACAAGTTTTCGAGTAGCATATTCGTCAAGTTTTCTTCTCATGCTTACAAGAATATCATTATCAATATGTTGCAGTGGCAGGTCAATATATTTGCATATTTTATCATTTTTCGCTATGTAATCAAGCAGTGTATCGTCAAGTTTTTCAGGATAAAGATAATGCAATCTTATCCACTGAAGATCCTTAATCTTGCTTAGTTTATCGCATAGTTTGATAAGACAGTTTTCGTCGTATAGGTCTTCGCCATATCTCGTGATATCTTGAGCAACTAAAACAATCTCTTTAGCACCACCCTGCACAAGCATTTTTGCTTCTTGCACAAGGTCTTCTATAGGATAACTGCGATATCTTCCTCGTATCCTTGGAATTGTGCAGTAAGAACAAGCATTGGAACATCCATCTGAAATTTTGAGATATGCGTAACTTGGACTATTTGTGATCACACGCCTGATTGTCTTTATCGGTTTTGAATTTGCCACGCCATACAGGTCTTCTATAATAGAGATTATGTTTTGATTTTCTCTTAAATGCATAAATTTATCAATAAGTGGAAAATTTTCGCAAATCTCGTCATAGTTTCGCTCTGGCAAGCAACCGCTGACTATAACTTTCTCAATCTGTCCCCTTTTCTTTAGATCTTCGACATAGATTATATTCATTATCGCTTCTTTTTGAGCAGGCTCAATAAAAGCGCAAGTATTGACTATGACAATATCGGCATTTTCAACCTCATCGGTGATAGTAAAACCGTACTCTTTAAGCATGCCTAGCATCTTCTCAAGGTCAACTCTGTTTTTGTCACAGCCTAGACTTATAGCAGAGATGATTTTTGTCTTTAGTTCTTCTTTAGTCATATATATCTCCAAATATCGAATAGAATTCGTCAATAGTTATATAGACAGAACGCTGTTTTGAGCCTTCCGCGCTTGAAATATAACCGCGCTCTTCCATCTGGTCGACAATTCGTGCAGCACGCGGATAGCCGATTGAAAGTTTTCTTTGCACCATTGTAGTTGACGCAACGCCATTGTCGATACAGATCTTGAGTGCTTGAGGAAGAAGTGGATCAACTCCATTATTTTCATTTCCGCCACCATTTGAGGATTTGTTTGGATTATTGATGGCATTGAATGCCTCCTCGTCAAAAATCTCTTCATTGTTTGCTGTGATATAACTTACTATATCCTTAGTTTCTGGTGTATCAATAAAGCACCCCTGAAGTCTTTGAGCATCAGAGTCGGCAGGCTTATAAAGCATATCACCATAGCCGAGTAATTTTTCGGCACCTGTTGAGCCTAAAATAACTTCGCTATCTACACGCGATGCCACCTTAAATGCAATACGAGCAGGAAGGTTTGCTTTGAGTGTACCAGTAACGACATCAGTTGATGGTCTTTGAGTAGCCAAAATCAAATGGATACCAGCAGCACGCGCCTTACCCGCAAGACGCCTAATCTTATCTTCGATTTCATTTTTACTTATTGCCATAAAGTCGGCAAACTCGTCAAAAATTATCACAATATATGGCATTTTTGCCACTTTATACTCAAGAACTTTGTCGATTTTATTATATTCGCCAATATTTCTTACTCTTTCTTCTGATATAAGTCTAAATCTGCGTTCCATCTCATCGACAGCCCAAGCAAGAGCATTGACAGCCTTGGTTGGATCAGTGATGACTCTAGGCACAATAAGGTGTGGCAAACCTTCATACATAGAAAGTTCCACCTGTTTTGGATCGATCAAGATGAATTTGACTTCATCTGGACTTGCTTTATAAAGGATTGATGTGATGATTGTATTTAGACATACACTCTTACCACTACCAGTTGTACCAGCAACAAGTAAATGTGGCATTTTTTGTAAATTACATACGCGTACATTTCCGCTAATATCCTTGCCAAGTGCAAAGGTTAGTGGTGAAGGACTCATTGTAAATTCCTTAGCCTGAAGTACATCCTTTATGCTGACTTTTGCAACTTTATTGTTTGGTACTTCAATACCAACTATGCTTCGTCCAGGAATTGGCGCTTCTATTCTTATTTGACCATTTGCTGAGAGTGCGTAAGCAATGTCGGCATCAAGCGAGAGAATTCTCTTGACTGAAATTCCTTCTGGCATTTCAATTTCATATCTAGTTACAGTTGGCCCGATTACCACATTTTGCACTTTTGCAGGCACGCCAAAGTTCTCGAGTGCATTTTCAAGGGCAACGCGCTTGAGCGGTATCTCGTCATTGAAGCGTGAAGGATCGTCTGACTGTGTTGTAATAAGATCAATAGGCGGACGATTATACTTATATGGCACAATCTTCTTTGCAGGTTTTTCATCTTCAAGTTGTACAAATTTCTTGCGTTTTGCAATCTCGTCATTAGGTCTAAATCTATTTTCATGGTTTTCTTGAGATTGAGTATCGCCAAATCTTGATATTTCATGCGTTTCTTGCGACTGCGAGTCGATATTTAACTGTCTATCTTGATTAAAGCGTGAATTTGCATCGACATTTTGATCGCGTGAAACATCGCGTGATAGAATGTTTTCTTCTCGTCTTAAAGGCTGACTTACTTCACTTTCTTCTCGTCTTATAGTGTTTTGTAAAACATTATCATCTCGTCTTGTAAGACTATCTTCTCTTTCGCGGAAAGATTGTCTTTGCAAGTCACCAAGCCTATCTTCTCTTGCATGGCTTGTGCTTTCCGTTGCCAAACTGCCATAGTCAATATATTCGCTGTCACTTTCATTGTGAATAGCAGTCTCATCAAATTCACCTGTGTCAATTTGACTATCCTCCTCTTTAAACAGTGCAAGTTCCTCTTCTCTTTCAAGTTTTTCGCTTTCCACTACCGAGCGAATGATATCTTCAGCCTCATTTGTAATTTCTTCAGGTTTAATACTATTTAGATTGCTTCTTTTAATGTCATCCTGTGAAAAGTCATAACTTTCTTCATAAGAATAAGCAGTTGGTTTTGCATCTTCTTCTTTTAGCGAATTAATATTGCGATTGATCTCGTTTGTAGAGAGATTGTTTTCAAAAATATTGGTCTGAGTTATATTTTGATTATGCGAAAAGAATGGTGGCTGTGACGATGAGATCGTACTTTCCGATGTTTGCACCTTTCTTCTTTGTCTGTTAGACTGCTCGATAAACTTGTCCATATCGACTTTTGGTGGTGAAAGGAGATATTCGCGTATCGTCATACCTTTTGGGATTTTGTCTTCACTAATTTCTTCCTTTGGCAAAATAAGTTCTTTTTTGCCTGCTTGATAGTTTCCTACAAGACCGAGTTTTTCGCGTGCAGAGAGTTCTCTTTTTTCTTCAATTTCGCGATTTGCCGATAATGTTACATTGACTGAGTCGTCAAAGAGTCTTCTCTTTTTTTGAGTGCTGTTATTTTGTTCATCTTGAATATTAACCACGTTTTCCTTTTCATCAAAAGGACCTTTCACCTGCTCTTTTTCTTTGAAAGAAACTTTGATAGGCTTTTGCTGATTCAATGTCTTTCTGATTGATAAAACATTCTCGATAAATAGAGCAACACTTGCAATTAGTGCAACCGCAAGCACTACGTAGGTTGCCGGCGCGCCCATAAGGTAGACAAGCGAAGAAGGAATAAAGCCTATGATCATTCCCCCTGCTGTAAACTTTTTGGTATAGTTGAGTGCTATATACTGACCGTAACTAAGCTCGCCAGCCCCACCAATGACAATGAGTTGAATAATAGAAAGAAATAATATCAAACTGAGTGACAAGAGAATAGCATAAGATTTTGGCATAACATATTTTTTGTTATTTAAAAGGGCAAGTGAAATTAAAAGTCCAAGTACGCAAAGTGGATATACAAATATGCCTAGTATGCCTAGAAAGAAATTTTGAAGTGCTGGAACAAGAGAAGTCACAGAGAATAAAAATACAAGAGTGGATAAAATAAGAGTAGACCACCCCAAAATCATCTTAACATTTTTATTTTGTCTTTTCTTTTTATTGTTTACCTGAAATGTAGCCATTTATTATCCTTTAGAATTTTTAACAATATTTTAAGAAATTAAACTTCTTTACCTATTAACTATAGCACAAAATAAAAATATTCTCAAGGCATGAGAATATTTTTTTAAGAATATTTTTGCATTTTTTATATTTTTTTGTTTAATTGTACTATTTTTTAATTCTCTTTGAAATAAAGACTTTTTAGTTAAAATAACATTAAACCATTAAATAAACTTAATTTGCAATACTAATAGTTGCATTTTTATAACAAAACTTATAGTCCAATAGTTTCGGTGACTGTAGTTAAGTTAAATCCATTTGTTAGGAAATAGTCTATGATTTTTGGAAGGGCAACAAGAGTCTTTTCTGTTGGATGCATAAGGATCAAATCGCCACCATGAGCATTTTTTATGGCACGTTTATATATTAGATCTGCATCCTTGTCTCGCCAATCTATTGTATCACGCGTCCACATTATCGTCTTGTATCCTAACGATTGAGCGCAAGTCACCGTAAGGCTGTCATAAGCGCCACTTGGCGGAGCAAACAGCGTCATATCTACACCTAGCAATTCCTTTATAATTTTGTGAGTAGTAGATATCTCGTTTAGGTTGCCTTGTTCGTCTAGTTTATCGTGATCCTTATGACGATATCCATGATTTGCGATTTCATGTCCATCCGCATAAATCTTTTGCAAATAATCTTCATTTAAAACCGCCCAAGTACCACCTATAAAAAATGTAGTTTTGACATTCTTCTCTTTTAGAACGGACAATATATCGTCTAGGTATTCGCTACCCCAATATACATTTATCATAAGCGAAACATTGTTTGAATTTTTATCGCCATTATAATATACTCCACTTACTGTTGAAGTCTGGACTGAACTCACTCCAGCAAATATAGCCATAGAGCCAACAAGTGCGATGACAAAGATAATTGCAAGGTTGACTACCCACTTTCTAAATTTAATAACTCCAAAATGTATCTTACTCATATTACAGAATATGATGTAAAATCTTTAATTATGACTAGATGTTTTACAATAATTTCATAAGTTCTTCTTGAAATTCTTCCTGCGTGATCTTTCCATCATTGAGATCTTTTCTTAAATGTTCAATCTTCTGCTCTTTTGTTAAATTTTGATCATCAATAACGACACTCTCATCTTTGTCTGGCTTAACCCAAACCCAATCAGAAATAAACATAGTAATAATAAGAAGAATTGTTGATACAGAAAGCAGATTTATAATAATTGAAATCACAAGAGCGGTCATATACATACCATAGCGCTGTCTAAACAAAGCACCATTCTTCCAAATTGCCATAGTCAAAAGAACAACAACCGCGATATTGCAAACAATTTCAATAAACATATATACCACATAGAACACAACACTTCTTGTCGCACTATCTTGCATAAACCACATTACTATGTCGTAAATATCCCAACCTATCCCTAAAATACAAAAGATAATTGCAGTTATAATAAGATATTTCTTAGTAGAATTCATATCACTCCTTTTAAAATATGTTATCATGCTATGAAAAATAAGTCAAATTATTTTGCAGTTTTGATAATTTATTATATACTAATCATGCAGAAAATATAATGGAGAGAAAGTATGAAAAAACACAAAAAATTAAATATTATTATCACTGGCTCGTCAAGTGGTATAGGACAAAGTCTAAGAGAAAGATATGAAAGACGCGGAGATAAGGTGATTGGCATAAGCATAGACAATGACGACTACTGTGTAGATGTTTCAAATAAGGCACAATTAAAAGAAGCAATAGATGACATTAAAGAAAAATACCAAAAAATCGACATGATAATAAATTGTGCTGGCTTTGGTCTTTCTGGAGCAATAGAATTAATAGATGAAAAACAGGTTGAAAAAGAGTATGCTGTCAATGTTCTTGGCAATATTTACCTAATTCAATTATGTTTGCCTATCATGAGTGAAAAAGGCAAGATTATAAACATAAGCTCAGCTTGCGCCCTTTTCCCTTTGCCATTTAGAGCATTTTATTGCTCGAGCAAATCGGCAGT
>CALVNK010000034.1 GCA_944349615.1 uncultured Clostridia bacterium | reverse complement strand
ATGTCCAGCTTCTAAATCTGTAACCCTCTACATATGGTGCCGTTATTGTCGCACTTGCATTCTCAGCATATAGGCCTTCTCCTATTAAGTCAACCTCTACGCTGTCGCTTATATTGCTTGTCAGATTGATGTTATATAGATTGTCCAATCTTGCGTATATCTTAACATCGCCCTCTGGCATGATAAATCTATTGTTCTCTATTATATTCTCTGTTGTATTATACATGTAATACAAATCACTAAATGTATATTCGTCTTGGTATTCTGCTCCTATTTCAAACTCAACTGTTATCTCCTCTCCTGCTATTGCACTTGTTGGATTGATAGTAAAGGTACCATATTGATTCTCTGATGCTTTTATTTTGTATACCCTTGCATAGTTTGCTGTATACTCACCTTGCGTACTCTCGCCTATTACAAATGTATATTCTCGTTCTTCCGATACTATATTCCCGTTATATGTCCAGTTTACAAATCGATAGCCTTCTATATCTTGCGCTACTATTGTCACGCTATCGCCCTTTGTATAACTTCCATCTCCTGTAAGTACCACACTTGATGTCGTCCCACTTGAGCCTAGGTTAATATCAAATTTCTCTTCTTTTGGCATTAAAAATACAACAAGCAAAACTACTGCAATTATTACTGCACCTATTCCGCTTGCTAGTAATGCCCAAAATAACTTGCTTCTCTTCTTACTAGGCTTTGTTTCTTGCTCCAGGTTTTCTTTTAATTCATCAGCCATACTTTTCTCCTTTTTCTTTTACAAATATTTCGTAAATTTAAAAGAAAAATATGACTATATTTTTCTAAGTTTTCCATGTAACAAATTTCAAGCAGATATCTATTTTACGAAAAATTTGTTTAAATTTCGCCTCTGTTTAATAGTATCTTATTTTCTAAAACAAGTATACCTTTATATTTTATATTTTGTCAAGCAAATTAAATATTTTCCGAAAAAATAAATTTATCGATTGCAAAAGCCACGCCGTCTTCATCGTTGGTTTTTGTTATATATTTCCCATGTACTTTTACCGAGTCTAGCGCATTTTCCATCACTATTCCAAATCCTACATAGTCAAGCATATCAATATCATTTTCGCCATCGCCAAAAGCCATCATCTGCTCTGGCGTAATGTTGTAATATCTTCTCAAAAAATCAAGGGCGTTTGCTTTGGAGGCTTGAACATTGAAAAATTCAAGCATATATTGATTTGACATACAGTAATTTACATTAAAATCTTTTATCTTAGATATATTGGACTTGAAATCTTTTATTTTGTTTTCATGGTCAAAAAACATCATTTTTGTAATCTGGTGATTTTCTATAAAATCTTGAACATTTTCAATTTCCACTAGGGGCATTTTTAAAACTTTTGAATAAAAAAGCGTCTGTTCATTTATCCTGTTGCAATATGGTTTATTATCCGACCAAATAATCAGATTAGTATTGTACTTTTCGGACAACTGCCATATTTTTAAGGCATACTCTTTTTGTAATAGAAAAGCATTTAAGATTTTTGTCTTATCGCTGTCAATTATAACGGATCCATTGAATGTTATCACCGGCATATCTAAATCAAGTACTTCTGGGAACTTCTCTAGTCCTGCAATTGAACGACCTGTGCATATAACACAGATTATGCCCTTCTCTTTTAATTTATACAAGGCTCTAATTGTTTCTGGCGACAATTCATGCCTACTATTTAAAAGTGTACCATCCATATCTAAGGCAATAAGTTTTATATCCATTCTTTGTTTCCTCTCTTTTGATTCATTGTAGCACACAAGCAAGAATTTATCAAAATGTTTATATGATATTTAATTTTAAGCATTTAAAAATATTATGTCTTTTAAATAATTTATGCTATAATCATTGTGGAATATAACAAAGGAGAAAAATTATGCTTTATGATGTGGTAATTGTTGGCGGAGGTCCTGCTGGACTTTTCACTGCCTATGAACTGATAACAAAAAAGAAGGGAATAAAGGTTTGCCTTATAGATCAAGGCAAGAAAGCCCAAAACAGAGTATGTCCTATGAAAAAGACAGGCGTATGTGTAAACTGCAAGCCTTGTAACATCCTATCTGGCTTTGGTGGTGCAGGAACTTTTAGTGACGGAAAGCTTAATTTTATACCCAAACTCGGCAAGAGTGATCTTTTCAAATATATGTCACAAAGCGAGGCATACAAGATCATCGATGACACAGAAGAGATTTTTAACAAATTTGGAATGGATGCTGAAATCTATCCTAAAAGCGATGAAAAAAGTGAACAGATAAAGCGTGATGTAACCTTAAAAGGCGCAAGACTTTTGCTTATCAAACAAAAGCATTTAGGGTCCGATATGCTTCCATCTTACATAGAAAATTTTACTGATTATCTTGAACAAAACGGTGTCGACATAATTGAAAGCGGAGAAGTTTTAGATATCTGGCAGGATGAAAACAATCTAAATCATATCTCTTACAATCGCCTTGGCAAAGAATATGTAATGCAGGCAAAATTTTGCGTTGTCGCGCCTGGTAGAACTGGTGCAAGCTGGGTGCAAGAGCTTCTTGATAGACACAAAATTCCATATGTTTCACAAAGCATTGAGATCGGTGTACGCGTTGAGGTTCGCAAAGAAATACTGTCACAAATTACTGATACGATATATGATCCAACTATATTTATAAAGACCAAAACCTATGGAGATGAAATAAGAACATTCTGTACAAACCCAGGCGGATATGTTGCAAAAGAAAATTATTATGGCTTTATTTGTGTAAATGGTCATGCTCTCAAAAATAAGAAATCCGACAATTCAAATTTCGCCTTTATCTCAAAAGTTAACCTGACTCAACCGGTCACAAATACAAGGCTGTACGGCGAAAGCATTGCTCGAATTGCCAATGTCCTTGGTGACAATAAGCCTATCATTCAAACACTTAAAGATTTAAGAAATGGTAGAAGAAGTGAATGGCATAGGATAAATAAGGGCTTCATTGAGCCAACACTTAAAGACTGTGTGGCTGGCGACCTTGCCCTTGTAATGCCATATAGAATTATAACTAATATTCTGGAAGGTCTTGAAACGCTAGATAAAATTATCCCTGGTGTAAACAATGACGAGACTTTGCTTTATGGACCAGAGATCAAATTCTTCTCAAATGAAATTGAAACCGACAACAAATTTAAAGTGAAAGATAAAAACCTTTACTTTATCGGTGACGGAGCAGGAAAAGCAGGCAATATTGTTGTGGCGGCGGCAACAGGCTTGATCTCTGCACGCGATATCATTTCAAAGTTGTAAATTTTTTAACCAAGAAAATTCTGATATCGCTTGATATTTAGCTTTGTTTGCAATAATTATACTTGCAATTTCGATTAAAACTTATTGAATTTTGAAATAGCAAAAATAATAAAATAATCAACAAATTTTAATTTAACTAATTAAAAAATAATATAATAAAAATACAAAAAAATATAAATAAATAAAATATAAAACTACTAAAAAATAACAAAAAGACTAAAATTACTAAATTTTAGCCTTTTTTGGTTGGTTTTTTTGTGAATTTTTATATATTTTTTATTTAATTGTCAAATTTTTTATTAAATATTTCTTTCATCATCTCCTAGCAATTTGATTTCAGATTGAAAGATTTTCTCTTCGGGTACATAGATCACTTTACCATAATCTGGCTTGAAATATCGATTTCCAAAGGATATCCAAATTATATCCTTACGCTTGTTAACGATTCCTGCATCACCACCATCACAACCGTCTGTAAAGCAAATTTTGTTGACTTCTTTATCGGTTGTGAAGGCTCTGCTTGCTGAATCAAAATCAGTCCCCCCACCTAATGGTATGCGTAAACTGTCTATATCAGAAACCTTTTTTACTTCTGTAAATCCATAGAAATAATCAGCGAAAAACCCCACTTTCATTTCAGTTTCTTTTATCATTGTTTTAATTTGTCTTAAAAAACACTTGATAAGCTCATGACTTACAGAGCCTGAGACATCGCATATGACCTCGGTGCTAGCACGCTCATCCTTGTCAATTTCATAAATCTTTCGTCTATCGTATGGATCACCTGGATCTTGATAGTCATCGTAATCCCATTTGTCATCCGACTTTTCAAGGCTACTTTTAAGCACTTTTCTCCACTGCGCCACCCCTTGTTGAACTTGCCCAACATCTCCAAACACTACACTCGTTGGCAAGGCGTTTGCATTCCCAAGTCCATACCCATTTGATCCACGTTTAGAAATGACTTTTGAAGCCTGTTCGAAAACTTTTTCTCTATTCTTTGCGAAAAAACCAGTTTCATCGTGTGAAATTGGTTTAATCATGTTGGAATCTTGGTTTGTATCCTTTGAATTAGGATGATCTTGATTCGTATTGTTTTGATCTTGCATCTGTTCTTCATTTTGAGAATCAGATGTTTGATCATCTTTTGAACTTTGCTTATTGGCGCCATTTTGGTCTTGAATGATACCGTTTTGTTGATCGCTATCATCTTCCCTTTCTTCTTGAACAAATTTTGTTTTCTTTAGTTTTCTTTTATTCAACTTTCTATCTTTTATTCTTTGTTCTTTATCTGGTCTATTTGAATTCTCTTCTTGTCTTTCTTTTTCACCTTTTCTCATTTCGCCTTTTGGTGACTTATATTTTTCATTGGACTGGTTTTGGGCATCAGTTTTTATATCTTTTTCCTCACCGTCAGCATTTCTAGGATTTTTATCATCTTGATTTTGATTTTTTTGATTATCAGATTGTTGACTATTGCTTTGGCTGTTATTCTCTTGTTCTTTCTTTCTTTTCTCTGCTTCCTTAGCTTTCTTTACAGCATCTGCCCACTTTCCATGATTTGAAATATTCTCTTGAAAATCAGATAGATCCATATCGTCAATGCTTGTAGGCTTTTTATTTTTAATTCCACTGCGACCTTGAGATTTCTTTCCTTTTATATTACCATCTCCAGCGCTACCCCCATTTCCGCTTTGATCACTGCCTAGCGCATCCTGTCCGCCTTGTCCGTCTTGCCCATTTTGTCCGTTTTGACCACCTTGACCATTTTGACCACCACTTTGGCCGCCTTGACCACCTTGCTGTCCAGACTGACCTGATTGACCACTTTGTCCACTCTGCTGTCCAGACTGTCCAGATTGACCTTGATTTCCCTGACCACTTTGACCGCCTTGGCCACCTTGAGAGTTTTGTGACGATTGTCCCTGTCCATTCTGATTTCCTTGACCGCCTTGGCCACCTTGAGAGTTTTGTGACTGATCATTATCATTTTGATTACCTTGTCCATTCTCGGCATTTTTCTGTTGTAATTCTTGTCTTTTTTGTTCTAGTTTTTTATAAACCCATTCTGCACTACGACTTAAAGCTTCTTTAATATTTATACAACCCTCTGGCATTTTAAGACGATCCTTTAAAAGTTCTTGATTTATGACTGCATCAGTTGCGATGTTCCATAAATTTTGATCCTTCCCCTCGCTTCGCATAATATGATCCAGTGCTATATGTGCCATCTCGTGTGCAAAAACAAAAATCTGCTCCTTTTCATCAAGAGAATCCATGAAATCTTTATTAAAAAACAAGTCTTGCCCATCGGTACATGCAGTTGGTATTTCATTATTTTCAACCATATGATATTTAATGTTATCTAATATTGAACCCATAATAGGATATTTATTAATAACTTTTCTCATAATTCTTTCATAATCAAATTGCTTCTTCATATTCCCTCACTTTGTTTTTGTTTTTACACTTTTAAACCTTCTATAAATTAATAAAGAAGAATTGCGTACAATTCTTCTATTTTACAATCAAACATAATGATGCAATAGTCTGACTTATATTTCTTAAATTCTTATAGGTTAGAAGAATTTTCGTCTTTATTGGCAACTTTACAGAAGATAATTGATCGTATTTCAATAGTTCATAAAAATTCTGTTGATCTTCACTGCTCAACGAGTCAACATCTTCTATGACTAAAATATTCTTGTGACTATTCATACAATCTTTTAACCAATTCGGAACCTTAGGCTCTCCATCAACAAGAGTTATTGAACGTTGCTTTAGAAAAGCATTGGCAGTTATTATAACTGCATTATTTTTTATATTCTCGTCAATTTCCTTTAATAAAACTGGTGCAACTTCGGCGAGCATCATAGGATCAGCTGGTTTTTCTGTAAAATCAAATTCCATTTTTTATCTCCCTCTAACTATTTTCAATCTCTTGATCAAGGTCTTGTATATAAAGTGCTCTGTCTGGATCATTGCGAATCCACATTAAATCATATTTTTTTAATAATTCGTCGCCGAACATTTTAGATATAAAGTCCCTAACATAAGGTAGCTGTTCTTCACTTGCATAAGTTAAACCTGAAATGATAGCAAGTTTTTCTGACAGGTTCTTTTCTACAAATTCTCTTTCATTATATCTACCATCGACAATATCCTCAACTGTAAGTTGGATTGATTTGCAAAACTCCACAAAATCCGCTGTGATAGCATCTCCCACTGCAGATCTCAAGGAAAATGGATTTTTAGTTGCAAATAGCAATTTAGATGCGATTGCCCATTTACGAGGATCGGTCACAATATGTGGTGCGTCTTCATCAAATTCTTGATACAAAATAGAATCTTTGTTGTTTTTAATATTCTTGCCTATTTCACTTTCCCTTGCCATAATGTAAGCAATGATTGCAGGATGGAGTCTTTGTTGTCCGTTCTTGTCGATTTCTGTAGCCCAACTTAAGAAATCTTCTGTATTAATTTTATAGTAAACATGACAAAACCTTCTAAAAAGTGGGCCAGTTAATGGAAATGCTGCCGATGCATCTAATTGTTCATTCCCGGCTGCAACAATACTGCAATTTTCAGGTAAAACCCAAAGTCCATCTGACGTTTTTCTTTCGTTCACGATCGAATAAACTAATGATTGTACAGAAGGTCTAACATTAACAAGCTCATCGATGAAAAGTATGTGATTTCTTTTAGGGTCTGCTTCACAGATTTCCTTGATATTTTTATACCAAATTGGAGGATCTTGCTGTCTTGTTATCTTGTTGTACCCACCTTTAACCTCGATAGGGTCCATTCCGTTTGTCAAAGAAATAAATACGGCGTCTGGATCAAGTTCAAGCACTCTTGTGGATTTACCTATACCACTTACACCATGTAAAAAGACAGGAACTTTGGCTTCCACACAAGACTTCAATAACTCATCATTTGTTAAATCTTGAAATGTAAAGACATAAGGGTTTTCTTTTCTTTCTATTTTTTTATTTTTAATTTCAGTTTCAAAATCAGCACTTTGCAAAAATGAAGTTGAAAATTTTTGACTTATTCCATTCAAATAGTCCCTTATTACACTGGAATCCCACTCTTTCGTTAAAGGAGTGCCTGCAAGCACTACTTGGTCACTTATCAATGTAAGGTTTTGATCTTCAGGCTCTCTTGTCCCATTTATAACGTCAGCAACTTCATCATAGTTTTTTACCGTCCAAACAATAGGCGATACCTTTAGCCAATATTCGTTTCTAATTTTATTGACTGTGTTTTTATCGGATAATATTACTCCGTTGTTTGCAAAAGATTTTACTTTGACATACCTTTCACCTTTATATGTCACGCTTGGAGCATATATAGGAGCAGAGCCTTCAAAACACATAAAGTAATTTTGTGAACTGCTTTTTTCCTCATAGATTTTGTCAAGTTCGCTTCCCAGTTTGCTTGAACAAACAGAAGAAGGATAAGTCCCCAATCGAATTTTTATTTTGTCCGTACCATCCGCATTTTCGGCATCCTTTGCTATCAAATTTGTCAGGTCGCCCTCATAAAATTGGTAGAGCTTTTTTAAATCCAACACGATCTTAACTTTATATCCCGCCTGAGTTGAATCTTGTACGTCTTCAATTCTTCCTAATGAGTCAACACATTGCGAAATTTCTCGCGACCCCGCTTCATCTTCGTCGTTTAATATATAATACATTGCAATGTTTTTTTTATCTTTGAATGTTGATATTGCTTTTGCTCCATTTAAAATTGCACAGTCACTAGCCTCACCTATCCTTGTTTTGTTGCTTTGCTTTAAAACATCCCGTCCGCTTGGTATAGTTACATAATCTTCACAATCACCAACTTTTTGTTTAACTAAAAAATCCTTTATCGTTGCCATATATTACCTCTCTTTCTCATGATAGCAAAAGCCTATCAAAATGTCAATAGCGTATTGAGAATTAAGTAAAAGAGAAATTGGTTTATCGAAAATTATCAAGATTTACCAAAAAAATCTACAAAACTAAAATTGGGTTTTAATTCAATATATAAAAAACATCGTAAATTATTAATCTATATGTTTTTTTCGATGACTCTATATTCTATTCTTAAAATATGAAAATTTAAATGAAATAAATAACTGCAAAATAACTAATCCATGTCGCAAGTTATCTTTGTCAATTCATTTCTTAATTCTTTTCCATAATTTTTTAAATCTGTCACAAGCATAGCAGTCACTTCTGGTGGCATAAGCGGAATCTGTGATAATCTTTCATTTTCAACGAGCATTGGCTCGTATTTGCCTTTACCATTATCTCCTTGGAACTCTTCCCCTTCTCCAGAGCCTAATTCGCCAGTAAGCCACTTGCAAGTAAGAAAGTGCTGAATTGTTTTTTCATTTTCATAAAGATAAACCTCTTTTATAGGTTCTACATCAATTCCAAATTCTTCCTTTACTTCACGGATTACGCAATTTTCAATTGTTTCTCCCTCATTAATACCGCCACCAGGGAATGTGTAATAAACTCTATCATTCTTTTCCCTATACATAACAACCATTTTATCTTCGCTAAAAATAATAGCTCTACAACTTTCTCTTTTTTCCATATTTTCTCCTTTTATTTTTTCTTTAAAAATTTATGTACATCATAATCTTACTAAAGATATGTTTTTAAAATACCTAAATATTGATTACAAATTTTGATGTCAATCTATTGGAATTTTAAAATTATCATGCTATAATAATTAAACAATTGACAAAAACAATTTTAATGCTTTCATGCAAACAATTTAAAACCATTTACTTTGCATCTTTATTTATATCGAGGTGTAGCGCAGTTGGCTAGCGCGCGCGGTTCGGGACCGTGAGGCCGCGGGTTCAAGTCCCGCCACTTCGACCAAACAAATTTAATCTTCTTTTATTTTAATAATCCTTTTTCATTAAAAGCAGTAAAATTACCTGCAATTTTTTGTTTGCGTGCATTTTCTATCATTTGGGCATTTAATATTTTAATTAATGCTTTATTTTTTCACATTATCTTAACTTAAGCCCATCTTTGAAAGCTTCGCCTACCCTTTCGCCTATTCTATAGTAACCGTGTGTATAAGGGTCAAACGCAATCGCGTCTACAAGAGAAATATCAACGTTCCCATTTTTAATTACTCTCTCATCAGCGCTTACCCTAACAATTTTGCCTATGACACCACAGCCATATTCATCATCTTGGTATTCAACAAATTCACATTCCATGCAGATTGGAAATTCTTTAATTATCGGTGCATCAACAAGGTCTGACTTTGTAGCGTTTAAGCCACTTTTCTCAAACTTATCTTTTACAAAGTTGCTTGATACAACTCCAAAGTAGTCGGCTTGAGCCACATGCTTCGCGTCCGCGATACTTACTGTGAAAGCCTTTCTTTTTTTGATGTTCTTGACAGTTTTGTGCGACTCTGTCAAATTTAATATAATATGATCTCGTTCAAGCATTGTTCCCCATGCCGCATTCATCACATCTATAGTGCCATCTTCATTATAGGTGGCAATCATAAGCACAGGCATTGGGAATATTGCTTCGGTTGTTGATATTTGTTTTTTCATTTTTCTCTCCTTTTAAACTACTTTCTATATTTTAACATTTTTAAAATCAATATCAAAATATTTTTTCATCCTAGACAAAAATATCATAACTTTGAATTTGTCGAATATTGACTTTTGACTCTCATTATGATATCATTTATTTGCAAAGGAAGAATATATGGAAGACAAAATCAAGGTTTTTATATTTGACTATGATGAAACGCTCTACTACAATGTAGACTGGACTTTTTTCCTAAACCGCAACTATCAATTTTTAATCAATCATTTAAAGACGCTTAATTTAAATGATAATCAAATTGAAAATTTGTTAAAAAAACATGATTGCTTTAATCAACCGGGCAAACTTTCAGTTGCACCTATTTTAATTGAAGTTGAAGGTTCCTGCAAAACTTGGGTTGAATTTAATGAAAAACAGCCGCCAGACTTTGCTAGATTACATAACTCAATTGCAGTACCAAATAGCGAACTTGCAAAGTTTGCAAAAAATGGTAAATGCTATATCGTGTCAAATTCTCGAAAACATGATATAATTGCTACTATGAAATATCTTGGCATTGATAGATCACTATTTCAAAAAATCTATTCGAATGATTTTTCGGATATCGCTGATTTATCAAAAAGTAAATACTTTAAAGGTATAATGAATCTCAATAATGCAAGCCCTGATCAAATATTGGTGATTGGAGACAGTTTTACACACGATATCTTGCCAGCACAAAAACTCGGCATGAATACATACCAATGCCAAAACGGCTTCACCTATGAAGATGTCATGAAAGATTTGATGTTCAAAGATATAGATATTGAACGATAATTAATCTCAATATCTTAATATTTAAAGACAAAAATTAAAAACTAAAAATTTTTAGATTGAATGCATAAATGCATATAAAAAGAATACACTTTAAAAATTTAATATCTTAAAAGTTGTATTCTTTTTTATTAAAATTTATTTTTTTAACTTATATTTGCTAATATATTTTCAAAATTTTTAACTTTTGCGCGTTTAAAAGAACAAAAGATGTCAATGATTGGCCATATGCCTAAGGTTAGCCAACCAAATAAGAGCTTACAAACCCCAATTCCAACATCCCCTATGTAAAATCTGTCAATACCAAGAGCACCGAAAAATATTGATAGAATTAGTGTCGTAGTAGGACTATGAATTTTTGACACTAAAATATCATCATAAGCACTATCCTCAACTTTTTCCAACGCAGATTTTAAATACAATATTTTGTCTTGCGGTAAATAATCCTTATATTGCATTATAATTGAATTTACTTTTTCTTTTTCCATTTTTTTAACTCCTTTTATCTAATTTATGAATTTTTATAATAAATTCTACAAATATTATATGGAACAAAATGTTCC
>CALVNK010000033.1 GCA_944349615.1 uncultured Clostridia bacterium | reverse complement strand
AAATATGGTCCCAATAGATAAAATAATGATAACTAAACCTATAAGCAAAATAAATGCAGTCGCAACAAAAGATAGAATTCCGCTAAAACATAATAAAAGAGCTAATATTGAAATATTAGAAAAAATCTTGCCTAATCTAATTGAAAATTCCCTTAAATCATTTTTTAGCAAAGGACTGGTATTCAAATTTTGCATATCATTCTCCAAATTATAGTGTTATATTATAATATTATATCTAAAAAGTCAAATAAAATGAAAAATATCTTGATAATTCTTATTCAAAACTAATTATACTCATTTGTAAAAGTTTAAAATTAAATAAACAATTATAAAAATTGTCAATATTTTGAAACTAAGAAAAGGAATATTTTTTAAAATGTTTAAATAGTTTAAATTTATATTGTTTTATTTATTTAATTTTTTTTGCTATATGCTTGACAATACCTTTTTTATTACGTATAATATTTATATTAAGGGGGGATTATGGAAAATAAAATTAAAAGACCACTACTTTTGTCGGGACTGATCTTAAACTTGGTTGCCTATATTTTCTTGGCAATATTATGTATTATTGCGATCATCACATCGGCAGGATTTGTGGCAGTCGCTGACATTTCGGAAGCAGAAGGTGCACTTATTCTTATATTCGCAGTTTACATCTTGATATTCTTGATGACAATTGCGGGAATTGTACTTTCAAGTGTGAGTTTTACAAGACTTAATATGGACGAAGAAACTTATAGCAAGAAAAAAGGAGTTTTGATCGGATGTTTCGTACTTGATTGCATTACTGTGATATTCATTTTGATTGGAATTTGCTCAACATTCAGTGTTGAAAACTTCCTGCTAATGCTTGCTCTCATTGCAGCTGCAGCTCTAATTATGGTTGAATATGTGTTATCTCGCAAAGCTAAGACTGCACAAAACACAGAAAAAGCAAGCGCTGAGATTGAAGCTCCTCAATCACAAGAAGAAACACCTATAGCCGAAGCAGAAAAAGTAGAAGAATCTTCAGTAGAAGATAAGGAAGAACCTAAAGAATAACAAATGTAAAAGGACTTTGCTAGAGTGACTTTAACAAAGTCTTTTTTTTGTTGACAAAATTTTAAACCATTTTTATTTTATTTTGTTTTTGTAGATATTTTTGCTATGATATCAAAAAGGAAAGATATGAAATCGTTTGATATTTTAGTGCTAGGTGGCGGAGCAAGTGGAAGTATCTGTGCAATAAGAGCCAAAAGTTTAAATAAAAATAAGAGTATAGCAATAATCGACAATCAAAATCGAATTGCTAAAAAATTGCTCGTCACTGGAAATGGCAGATGCAACATCACTTTTGAGAATATGATTGACAAAGCATATAATCAAAATATAGACGCTTTTTTAAATCGATTTTCAAATTTTGACCTACTTGATTACTTTAAAAATCTTGGCCTTCTTTGTTTTTGTGAAGAAGGAAGATATTATCCCCTTTCAAATAGTGCCAAAAGTGTTGTGGAAATAATTGAAAACGCAATAGATAACCTTGATATTCCCCTATTTTTAGAACATGAAATTTGTAGTATTTCAAAAGATGGCGAGAAATTTATAGTTGTCACATCTAAAGAGATATTTGAATGTAACACTCTTGTATATGCACTAGGAAAAAGTGACAAACTGCTTGAAAATTTCGACTTTGATTGCAAAGAACGCTTTCCTTCACTTATGGCATTAAAGACTAAAGAAAACCTAAAAAATCTTCAAAATATAAAAGTAAGTAATGTGAAAGTAACAGCACACTTAGATAGTGGCGAAAGTGATACTGAACATGGCGAGGTGCTTTTTAAGGAGCATGGGCTTAGCGGAGTATGTATATTCAACCTTTCCGCCCTATTTGCCAGAAATCAAGTTAAAAATGGATTAATTTCAATTGATCTTATGCCAAATTATACATACAAATCTCTTGAAAAACTGCTTGCCGAGCGAAAAAATACTTTAAATGTTACAATAAAACATTTTTTTGACGGAATGATTATAAGACCTCTTAATTATTATTTGCTTAACAAATTAAAACTGCAGGAAGATAGACCATGTTTCACTCTAACACAAAATGAAATATCCAACATGGCTTTTATAATCAAAAATTTAACATTTTCAGTATGTGACTTTTACGAAAATAATCAAGTCTTTAGTGGTGGTATTGAGCTTGACAATCTTGATGGTAACTTACAAAGCAAAAAATATGACAACTTATATATCATAGGCGAAAGCCTTAATGTAGATGGAAAATGTGGCGGATTTAACTTGCAATGGGCTTGGACAAGCGGATTTATAGTTGGAAGTAAAATTTAATTAAAAAAAATTTAATCAATTTTCGCTTTTTATACAATAAATTTGTAAAAAAACTGCACTATTTTTGAAAATATTCAAAATTTAATGCAGTTTTTGTTTTTATTAATCTTGCCATGTCCAATTAGCAATCTCAGGAAGATCAACTCCGTACTCGGCAATATAGGCATTATGCTCTTTAAGTTTTTCATCAATTATGTTTATTAGTTTTCTCTCTTTGCTTTTAAGTCCAAGTTTGTCGATGACATCCATAAGCAGATGAAATCTATCAATCTCGTTTTGCACTCTCATATCAAACGGCGTTGTGATTGTACCTTCTTCTTTATAGCCATGCACAGAAAAATTTTTATTATTACGCTTTGCGATAAGACCATATATAAATCTTGCATAGCCATGAAAATTGAAAATTACAGGTTTGTCTTTAGTGAAAATTTGATCAAATTCGCTGTCGCTAAGCGAATTCTCTCCTCCATTTTCAAGTTTCATAAGATCAATAACATTTACAAATCGTACATTTAGTTTTGGAAGATACTCTCTTATTAAACTTACACATGCCACTGCTTCAAGTGTTGCATTATCTCCCGCGCACGCGATCACAACATCAGGATTTTTATAGTCATTTTGACAAATTTCATCCCAAACAGCAACCCCTTTTTCAAGATTTTCTATTGCCTTATCCATAGTAAGCCACTGGAGCGATGGATGTTTGGATGCAATGATCACATTTATCTTGTTGTAAGATTGTTGACTCTTTCTTGTACAGGCAATCAAACTGTTTGCATCAGGTGGAAGATAGATTGAAACAATCTCTCGCTTTTTGTTGGCAATGAAATCCATAAACCCTGGCTCTTGATGAGTATATCCATTGTGATCCTGTTGCCAAACATTGCTTGTTAAAACTAAATTGAGTGATGAAATAGGTTTTCGCCACTCTAGCCCTCGTGTCACCTTAAGCCATTTTGCATGCTGACTAACCATCGAGTCAATCACCCTTGCAAATGCTTCATAACTCACAAACATACCATGTCTACCTGTAAGAAGATAACCTTCGAGTTCTCCTTCACAAGCATGTTCGCTCAAATAGCTGTCCATAATTCGACCATCTTTAGATAAAAATTCATCGTCCTTGCAAATTTTCGCATTGAAATCACGATTTTCATAGTCAAATATATGATAAAGCCTATTAGACATCGCTTCATCTGGAGAAAACAGACGAAAGTTTTTATTTTCTCTATTCAATTCAAATACCTTCGATAGATATTTGCCAAGCTCTACCATATCCTGCACTTTCTTGGTGCCAATTTTGTCAAATTTAAATTCAAACTCTTTAAGATTTGGCAAATTAATTTCTTTTAATTTCAGTCCGCCATTTGCAAATTCACTTGCACTTATTTTCTTTTCATCGGCAGGCAAAGTCTGCAAAATATCTTCTTTTAGACGATAATTTTCATCAAAAAGTCTTTCAGGTTTATAACTTTCAAGCCACTCTTTCAGTTGATTGAAATGTTCTGGTCTGTCCATAGGAATAGGCACTTGATGGGAACGGAACGAGCCTTCCATCTTTTTACCATCAACATATTTTGGGCCTGTCCAACCCTTTGGCGTACGCAAAATAATCATAGGATAGCGAATATCATCCATGGGTTTATCATTTCGTGCCTGAAGTTGTATATGTTTGATCTTTGTTATGCATGCATCCAACGCCTTTGCCCTTTTTTTATGCATCTTCTCTTTTTCTTCGCCTTCAACAAAGATAGGTTGATATCCAAATCCTTCAAAAATTTTCACTAGATCCTTTTTGGCAAGTCTTGAATATATTGTAGGATTGCTTATTTTATATCCATTTAAATGTAAAATAGGAAGCACGGCACCGTCTGTTTTAGGATTGATAAATTTATTTAATAGCCATGAATTTGCAATTGGACCTGTTTCCGCTTCTCCGTCCCCCACGATGACGGCTGCGATTAGATTAGGATTGTCAAGTACACTCCCAAAGCCATGCGAAAGACTATATCCAAGTTCTCCGCCTTCGTGGATAGATCCCGGAATGTTTGGTGCGACATGACTAGAAACGCCTTTGGCAAAAGAAAATTGTTTACAAAATCTTGTCATTCCCTTTTCATCTTGAGAAACTTCTGGATAAAATTTCGAATATGTGCCTTCAAGATAACTGTTGGCCAAAAAGAAATTCCCGCCATGCCCCGGACCTGAAATTAAAATCATATCAAGGTCATATTTTTTTATAATTCTATTGAGATGAGTATAGACAAAATTTTGTCCTGCACAAGTCCCCCAGTGACCAACAATTTTTTTCTTTATGTCTTCTTTTGAAAGTGGTTTTCTCATAAGCGGATTTTTTAATAGATATAATTGTGCAACACTTAAATAATTTACTGCATCAAAATATCTGTCCATCTTTTCAAAGTATTCTTGTTTGTCATATAAACCTTTCATTGTAATTCCTTTTAAAGTATTAATGTAATTTATTTTTAAATAATTATTAAAACCCAAAACCATTATATCTTAAAATTATCAAATTTTATATCAAAATACTGTATTTTTTTGTAGTTTTTTTTCGATTTTTGCCATAATTAAGTGATTTTTTGTTCTATGAAGGATTGATTTTTCACTACTTATCCATTTTTAATTTTTGGTAATAACATTTATAACACATGCTTTTATAAACCTCATCACCGCCAACTAAAATTTCTTCACCACTGGTGACAATCTTCCCTTGCACAATTCGAGCATTGACCGTTGCCTTTCTTCCACAATCGCACACACTTTTTATTTCTTGAATTTTATCGGCAATTTCGACAAGTCTTTTGCTTCCTTCAAACAGTACGGTCTTATAATTTGTCAAAAGTCCATAGCACAAAACAGGCAAATTGAAGGAAAGCAATTTAAGCTGTTCTACTTGTGCTTTTGTCAAAAATTGACATTCATCAACTATTATAACATTTTTTTCAAAATTTTGATCAATTTTATATTGTTTAAAAAGCGTTTGAAAATCATCTAACTCATCAAATTCAATCGCTTTGGCACTCAAGCCAATTCGGCTACCTACGACAGCAAACCCGTCTTTTAAAGTCCGCCTATCCACCATGGGCTTGAATAGAAAAACATTAAACCCCTTTTGCATGTAATTAAATCTACACATTAGTGCTTGCGCTGTCTTACTAGAACCCATAGCACCATAAAAGAAATATAATTTGTTCATATGTATGATTTTAAATAAAAGAAGGAATTTTGTCAAATAGATAAACAGTTTAAACTAAAAATTTCAAAACAATATAGAAAAATTAAAAAGCTTTTTGAATTTATAAATGCTTGCTTGTTAATTAATTTTATTTTACATCTTTACATTTCTAATAAAATATTGTAAAATATATAATAAGCTTTTAGTTTTAAGGAGCAAATATGCAAAATAACAACATTGATCAGCTTACTACAATCTTTCGTAACCACTTTCAGTTCAACGATAGTGAAATCGAGGGCTTTATAAATCAAATTTTACACTATAACGATCAAAACTTGATTGAGGCTTTGGCTGGCATTATGCGTGAATTTATAAGCGGTCATAACTCAAAATTAAATAAAAAAGAAAGGTCAATTTTAGCAAAAGAGATTATCGAAAACTGTTTAGATATCTATAGCAATGAAAATGTTTTAATCAATCAGCAGTTTGTAAAAGTTTTGCAGATGGCAAAAACACAATCCATTGATATCTATCGTTTTGCAATAAAGACCAATATTCGATCGGCAAATATTGAAAAGTTTTCAAAATCACTCTATGCTCTCTGTAAAAAAAGATATTTTGATAATAATACAAATTCCTTTGACACCCTTTTTAAACAAGAGGAAGTGGCTTCAGTTATAAACGACTGCGCATACATTGCTTGTAAGTTAAATGAAAATAATATACAAAATGTTCTTTCCTTATTAAGTGATTTGACCTTTGATAAAGAGACTAATAAATATATCGTCAATCCAAAGGCATTAATAAAGAAAAATAAAAGTCTGCTCCTAGTTAATCCAAAAAGGCTTGAAGAAAATATAAAATTCATCAAGGCTCTTGGACAAAGTCAGGGATTAAATAAAAATCAAATTTTAAATGAAATCATTTTGAGTCCATCAATTTTGACAATCAACCATAATAAACTTGCAGAATTTGAACAAGTTTATAAGGCTGGACTGCTTAAAATTTTGCCGAATAATGCAGAAAGCGAGAGATATGCTCAAAAAATCGCACATGAAACTGCCTATAGCTTTTCTAAGTTGAACACAATACAAAATATTAAACTTGATAACATCGAAAAAAACATAACCACTTTAGAACGATTTATAGGCAAGGAAAACACTATCGGATTTTCTAAAAACTTAAGTTTTCTTGCCAAAAATCCAAAGTTTGTGGAGTACTTAATGCTTAGAGCAAGTCAAGAAGAAAACAAGGGAATTGAAAACTTTAGAAAATATATTGTGGAGCATTCATCAAACTTGACAAATGACAATCAAAACGAAAATCCAATCAAAAAACGTGAAATGAAATTGGATGTGGCGATTGCTAGTTTCCATAAAAACAACTATAAGGTTACTGAAGAACTTCCAGAAACCAGTGGTATAGATGATGAGCTTAAAAATTATGCAATCAGCGGTAAGATGCGTAAACAAGTAGAGGACATCATTGAAAAATATAAACAAGATAAACTTAATATAAAAAAAGATAGAAAAACAAAGTCAGAAGATATAAATACAGATAATCAAGTTATATCGACTGAAAAGGATTTTGAAAAATTTATCTTAAAATTTGATTATCTTGATGATAATTACCCTACTTTTAACTCTCTTTCCTCTATTTATCCAATTGCCAAAGCCCTTGAAAAAAGTGGTCAAGATATTGGACTAAGTGAGGTGGAAAATATTTGCAAAAATGTTGCCAAACTAGGCGCAAATCATGATTTCTATAAATCCCAAATAGACAAAATTGTATCATTGCAATCAAAGATTAAGGCAATGATCGGCATGAATTATAAAAAAGATAATAATAAATATAACTCACTTATAAATGAAAACATAGAAAAATACTATGAATTGGTAAATGGTTATATGCTTGCTTTAAGTGTTGAATGTGATGCATTGAAAAATAACATAACTCGTCTATCCAACTGCTTAAAAGAAATCGGTGTACTAGATGAAAATGAAATTAGAGTAGTCAGTGAAAGGATGGAAAACAAGGACATTGACATAGACTTAATGCTTACTACTTTTTGGACTTTGGCTGGGAAATATCGAAAATCTATTTTAAATAAAGCAAATGTCATATTTGGGAGTGACTTGATTAAAGAAGCACAAAACTATATCCTTCAAAAAAGACCAAAAACATCGGATTTTTGTCCTGGCATCAACCTTTCTTTTTATAATGATTTTCTATTCTATGTTGAAAAAGATTATACCGGTGAAAAAATCGACAAATATGACTTATTTGGCAAGATCAACTTAGATAATGTTCCTAACTATAAAAAATATTATGAAATGAAGATTAATGCCAAATTTAAAAAACATCCTCTAATTAAATCTACCAAAAATGATTTTTATCTTAAAGAAATAAACACCGAAAGTGGCAAAATTTATTATAAGATAGAAAGTGAAAATCCTTGCTTTGTTGAGTATGCACCAAAAAAATTCAAAAAGTTTGCAAGTGAGAAAAATTGTGATACTTTAGGTATCATAAACGATATCAATATCTTAAGCAGTCAAAGCGATGACTTTTTAGATTTTGTTGACAATTTCTATCCATTTAGCAAGGAATAAAAACGCTACAAGAATTTTTGTAGCGTTTTTTCATATTTTAATGTCGAATTTATTATGTAACTATAAAGAGCGAGTTTCAATGTTTAAAGGCTCTTTTGTCATCTCTCTTGTTAAATCTGCGGTTGCCTCTACTTGTCTAGTCACCCTGTTAGACGAGAGAATTTTAAAATCTATATCATCACATATTCGAAGTACAGGCTTTTTGTTAACCGCGTCGACTATCGCGCAACCATATCTTGATATTGCACAATTTTTAGAATTTTTACCCTTGCTTGCAAGAACTTCACGCAATGGCACTTGGACAACTATGCCCTTTTCCTCGTTTTCTATTTCGACCATGATTTCATCAAGGTTTTTTTGAGTTGTAGAGTCGATATTCCTTTTAAAACTCAAGATATTTCCATGCATTACATCACCGATATGATGTTCGCAGTAGATGGCACTATTCACTCGTTGGAATTCTCTCTCCGCCTGCTTATTTTGCGCCTCCATACTGTTTGCCCATTCAACAATAGTTGAAAGTCTATTTATACCATATGGTTTTTCGCCGTGGATATGGGCGAGAATATTGTAATGAGTCAGATAGTCTGGCACTCTACGAATTGGCGATGTTGAATGTGAATACCCTGTGCTTTGTAGCCCAAAATGACTGATTTGATTTTTAGCAAGCTTGCCTTGATATTTAAGTCTATCAATAGGCAGGTTTTTGTTTGGCTCAGGATCGACAGAAATTGAATATTTCGCCTTGCTTTGCAATCGTATCAAAAATCTATTGACTATCTTTTCTTTTTTTGTGCCTTTGACAAGTGCAAGAACTTTTCTTAACCCTTTTATAGAAAAATCGCCATCAAACGCAACATTTAAAAATCCAAAGAATTCAATTGCCCTATCAATTTTACTGTCAACAGGATTACTGTGCACTCTGTATATATTTGGGATATTGTTGTCAAGAGCATATTTTGCGGTCGACTCGTTTGCACTGACCATAAAGTTTTCAATCACCTTATGATATTCGCAATTGTCTTCAGGTACAATATCTTCTATATCCGACATATCTTCATTGAATATTACACGATATTCGTCTTTTGACTCAAATTGAAGGCTTTCGCGTTTATCAAAACTCTTTGAAAGAATTTTTGACGCCTTTTGATTCATGACAATTTGCTCATCAGGAGTAAGGGCCTTCCCTGCCATGATTTTCTTGTATAGATCGGTCGATGAAAGAGAAGATTTATCGCATATCTCTTGTGCCTGTTCATAACTATATTTACCCTTGCTTTCAATGATGGCATCCATGATCTCATCACTTATCTTCTCGCCTGTTTTGCTGTCGATAACACTTTTGACAACAAGTGCAAGCCTGTCTTCATTAGGATTTAGTGAGCAAATATTGGTTGAATATTGTGGTGGCAATATGTTGTAGGCTTTATTTGGCGAATAAGTTGTAAAACATCCCATCAAATATTGTCTGCCAATATTGCTGTTTAAATTTATATATTTTGACACATTTGCCACCGCTGTGTAAATTACAAGGTTTCCATTTTCGTCAAAGGTAGAGAATATGGCATCGTCCATATCCTTACAGTCAACAGGATCTGTCGTGGTAAAGCAAAGCGAGCGAAGATCGGCAATGCAATCTTTTTCGCTTTTGTAAAGATGATATTCATCTTCACTTACAAGTTTATATTTATCAATATCCACTGTTAGCGGAGCGTTCTCTATTTCTTCTTTGAATTCTTCGTCATCCCAGCCCATCACTGCGCCATGACTTACTGCAATTGCCTCATACTCACTGATTGGATTGCCTGCATCCCCCTTTACCTCTACAATCCTGCCAGCTGCTCGATTAAAGTCAAATTCTTCAGTTTCAACTCTCAAAGTACAGATTTTATCTTGGAATTTTGACATTTCAAGTTTATCGTTTGTGATGATGATAGGATGAGCAAATCTCTTGTCATTTGCAAAAAATGCAAGCTCATTCCCGCTTGTTTTCATAACCCTGCCATAGATAAGCCCTGAGTCATCGACCTTGATTTTATCAGCCGTCTTTTCAAACTGAGATATGAAAAGCGTCGGAATAGCCCTATTTTTCTCCATCTTGAGATAAGAGCCTACTTCTACCTTTGCACCACTATATATCTTGAAATCAAAGGGATTTTCGACGAAATATTTCTCTTTATTGCCACTAAAAACGACATATGTCTTGCCATCTTTTAAAAGAATTCTTGCCTGCTTTAAATATGAGCTGTTACACTCAATGTTTTTCCCTTTTTCAACCAAGCGACCTTCATTTATAAGCTGGTCAAGCAAGCTTTCAATCTTATTTCTAGATGAAGCCACCTTAGACCTTAAAAGCATATCAATGATAGTATATCTATCGCCTGCATTTTGCGTCAAAAATTTATAGATTTCCTCTTTCAATTTTGTATTTTCATGATGTCGATTTTTGTGAGCCATTTTTCATTCCTTAATTCAACTATAACACATTGTCCGCTTTTTTACAATAGATATTTTAAATATTTTCTAAGGTATTTTGATTTGTTATAATAAAATTTATAAAAATTCAACTTTCTATCCTTAAAGAAAATTTTACATTTAAGGCGATTAAATGTTGTCTAAATTTTTCTTGATATGATAATGTTTTTTATCAAAATCGATTATGCCCTCCGCCTTCATCTTGCTTAGTTCACTTGAGAGCGCACTTCGATCGACTGCAAGATATTCGGCAAATTCGGTTTTGTTGTATGGAATATCAAAATATGTAGAGTTCTGCCTTATTCTTTGACTTTTAAGATAGGAAAGTACCTTTTCTCGAATTTTCTTTTTTGTAAGATGAGTGATCTTATCCATAAAATACATCCCACGACTTGCAAGCGAACGCATGATATTCTTTTGGACTCTTAAGTGTCGCAGGCACCTGTTGTCACAGGGATTGAGAAGTCTATGTTTTGCAATCAGCATGACAAGACAATTCTCACTTGCAATAAGCGAGCTTGAGTAATACTCATCACCATGGCAAGCCTCGACCAGCCCATAGCATTGCCCTGCCTTGATATTCATAAGCACACTGACCGAGCCTGCTGTGTCCACATTTTCAATATTTGCACTTCCTTTAAGAATCAAAATGATATCTTCAAGTGGCGCTCCTTGCATTGAAATTACATTGTTTTTGTTATAATTTCTAAACCTTATCCTAAAACAATGTGC
>CALVNK010000032.1 GCA_944349615.1 uncultured Clostridia bacterium | reverse complement strand
AAAAATCCACTTAGAGTTTAATAATGTTATAAAGGTAACTTTTAGTTTCGTAAATGGAAGTAAATTAAATAAAACAGACTTAAAAAAGGGTTGTTTCAATCAAAAAAATAGGCTATATATAAAGATATTGAGCCTATTTTTTTTATTCTATTCAGTTAATTTTTACTCTGCAGGAGTTTCTTCAGTTTTTGCTTCTGCTAGAGCACGATTATATTGCTCGAGAACTGCATTTTTGATCTCTTCTCTAGTTTCAGTCTTGATAGGGTGAGCAATATCCTTATGACTCCCGTCTGCACTCTTTTTGCTTGGCATAGAGATAAAGAGTCCATCCTTGCCAGCGATAACTTTGATATCGTGAACTACAAAGCATTCATCGATAGTTATTGAAGCAACAGCTTTAAGTTTTGCCTCATCTTTAAGTCTTAATCTAACATCTGTAATTTTCAACTTATGTATACCTTCCTTTTAGTTAAAATTAGCCACTTGTTATGACTTACATATATAATACATATTTTTTTACAAAAAACAAAATGTTTTTTTATTTTTTCAAAAGAATTTTTGAAAAAACCATTAAAATAGGGCAAAAACAAGCAAAAAACGACAAAAAATTTAAAATTAAAGTAAATTATAGTTTACCTGCAAAGCTAAAAATTAATTTTTGTTAAAGTAATTACTTTTAAAATAATGGAAGGGTGGTATAGGCTTTCAGTTAATATATTATTTGTATTTCACAAAAAGTTGTTTTTGATTTTGATTTATTTTTAGATTAACAACTGAAAAATAATTCTTTTGAAATCGATAACAAAAAGGCTTTCTTTTTCATAAAAAATGGTATGTACTTTTCTTATAACGGTACGCGTGTTTTCTATAGATTTGCTGGAAACAAATCTAAAAGTCCAATTCTTCTATTGCACGGCTGGGGTAGTGATGGGAGTGTGTTTGACAGCCTTACTTCTTTTTGCAGTGACAAGTCTTTTTTGATTATCGACTTTCCGCCTTTTGGCAAAAGTGGTGTCCTTGCAAATGACTATACAATTTTCACATATGCACAAGTTGTCATAAGTCTATGTGAGCATCTGTCGATTAAAAAGTTAAGGATAATTGGACATTCGTTTGGTGGCCGTGTTGCCATACTGCTATGTGCCATCTTACGCGAATATGTACAAATGTGCATATTAATAGATAGCGCCGGCTTAAAGCCTAAACGACATTTAAGCTATTATTACAAGATTTATAAATATAAGCTTTATAAGAAACTGGGATTAAGTACGCTCAACATGGGCTCGAAAGACTATTTAGCCCTATCCCCCACAATGCAAAAGACCTTTAAAAGTGTGGTAAACACATATCTTGATGATTACCTTGTCAAGATCGAATGTCCAACATTGATTTTATGGGGCGAAAAAGACAAAGAAACGCCTCTGTATATGGCAAAAAAATTGAAAAAAAAGATTAAAAACAGCACTCTCCACATCATAAAAGATGCTGGACACTTTTGCTTTTTAGATGCACCACTTGAAAGTGCGCTGATCATAAAGGAATTTTTGGAGGTATAATGCTTTATTTGTGCATATGTATATGTGAAATTGTATTTGCGATATTATCCTATTTCTATCTAAAAACTTATCAACTTGACGGATATAAAGTTAAGGTATTTTTAAAAGATGTCTTCAATTTTTCTCTTTCCTTTGGCACAAAAAATAAACTGAAATTCACAAAAAGACTTATAAGGCTGATTGTGCTACTTTTTATTTTGTCTACTGCCTTATTTAGTTTGAATATGATCTTTGTATATAATGCTTTTGTGCGTACACTCAACGGATTTGTCATAATGCTTGTCTGTCCCCTTATCATTGCACTTTGTCACTATCTGCTTCTCCCTATTGAGAATTTGATATGTCTTTATTATGTCAAAAAAGCAAAAAGAAAACTTGCAAAACTAGATGTTATTAAAATTGGCATAACAGGAAGTTATGGCAAGACATCTACTAAAAATATACTTTGCCATATACTTGAAAAAGAATATAAGGTTTGTCCATCACCCAAAAATTATAATACAAAGATGGGTGTTGTCAAAACCATACTTGAAAAACTCGACGATCATGATATCTTGATTGCCGAAATGGGTGCAAGACAAAAAGGAGATATAAAAGAGATATGTGATATTGTGAAACCTGACCATGCAATCTTAACTACAATAGGTGCTCAGCACCTTGAGACTTTTAAAAACATGGCGACAATTGAAAATACAAAGTATGAACTAATTGACAATCTCTCTAAAGATGGGTACGCAATTTTTAATGGTGATAGTAAATTTACTAGGAAACTATTTGACTGCTCTAAACACGAAAATAAATTTTTGACAAATGTCGAAAATAGTTTTGCCTATAGCGAAAATATTGAAGTCGACAGTAATGGCTGTAAATTTATACTTGTGATTGATGGAAAGAGATTATCAATGCAAACAAGACTTTTGGGAAAATGTAATATTGACAATATAGTAAGTGCTTGCGCTCTCGCCTATTTACTAGGCATAAGTCTAGATGATATCAAATCGGCAGTTAGGACGATAGAGCCGGTAAAGAATAGACTAGAACTTATTAAAAATAATTTTTGCACTGTGCTTGATGATAGTTATAATTCCAACATCGTTGGATTTAGACAGGCGCTAGACGTACTTTCAAAATTTAAAGGAATGAAGATAGTCATCACTCCAGGAATTGTAGAACTGGGCGCAAGTCAATCACAGATCAATTTTGAAATTGGCACACTTATCGCTGACAGCGCAGATTATTTAATAATTATGAATGATGTCAATAAAAACTATATTCTTTCTGGTGCAATCTCTCACAACATGAAGCGAGATCACATATTCTTTGCCTCGTCACGAAAAATGCAGAAGGAAATCTTGCAGAGAATTATGGTGAAAGATTGTGTGATACTTTTCGAAAATGATTTGCCTGATAATTATAAATAATTTGGTAAATTCGACAAAATTTTTAAATTTTAATTGAAAAATATTGATTTTTTATAAATTTTTCAATATTTTATACAAATTTTCATTTAATTTTTGATTTTAAATTCTAATCGATTTTGATTTTAAATTTTGATATGTTTTGATTTTTGAGACTAAAAAAACTTAAATTAAAAGGAGTAATATGAAAAATATAGCAGTCTTTTTTGGTGGTCAAAGTACCGAGCATGATATTTCAATCATCACAGCCATGCAAGCGCTAGCAAGCCTTAAAAACTATAAAGTCTATCCCATCTACATCTCTCCACAGGGAGAATTCTTTTCAGGAAAGCGTCTTACAAAACCGCAGGCATTTTTAAATTTTTCTAAAGGCGGTCTTTTCAGTGTAAACTTTGAGTTTGGCAAAGGCAATATAATTTTAAAGAAAGGAGTTGTCTGCAAAAAGGTCAAAATTGACTGCGCCCTGCTTTGCAATCATGGTCATGGCGGAGAAGATGGAAGTTTGCAGGGTCTACTTGAACTTGCAGGTATTCCCTACACAAGTTCTGCAGTTGCTTCCTCTAGTATCATCATGGATAAAGTGCTTACAAAGATTGTGCTTCGCAACTTTTCGATCAATACCCCAGCATATGTACAATTTAGCATAGCCGAATATGAGAAAAACAAGATTCCTTTATTAAATAAAATTAAATTAAGTTTAGGCTATCCCGTCATAGTCAAGCCGGCAAGACTTGGAAGCAGTGTTGGCATAAATATTTGTGAAAAGGAAAGCGACATCGAAAAGATGATTGAAAGTGCGTTTGTTTATGATGAAAAAGTGATAGTCGAAAAATTTATTGAAAATGCTCGCGAGTTTGCGATTGCCGTCACGCGTCTTCAAAGTCAGCCTATTGCCAGCAATGTCAGCGAGATTAACAAAGGCAAGTTCTATTCTTTTGACGACAAATATATAGAAGGCAATCATAGCAAAAAGCCACAAATAGACAAAAAACTTGAGAATAAATTAAAGAAGATCGCGTACAAATGTTATAGTGCGCTTGAGTGCTTTGGCGTTGTCCGAGTTGACTTTTTGTATGATGAAAAAAATGACATAGTTTATGTCAATGAATTAAACAATATCCCCGGTTCTCTTGCCTTTAATTTATTTAATGCACCATTTTCTGACCTTTTGACTACAATGATAATGGAAGGAATTGACAGGGCAAAAAAGCAGGAGAATATAGTATATCAGTTTAATAGTAAAGCTATAAAGAAGTATATAGAACTATCTGATCATATGAAATATAAGAGTTAATTCCTTATAGAAAAGTACTTAAATTTAAAAATAATTTAATAAATTCGACAAAAAAATGCTAAAAAAACTGACTTTTTATTTAATTTTTACGCATTTTTTTGTCTGGGAGAAAATTTATGCTTTTAAAAGATATTCTGCAGGATATAAGACTGCGTGAAAATAATGAAAATATTTATATGCCTATTCATGACATAAAAATTAATTCTAAAGATGTAGGATATGGCGATGTCTTTATAGCGCTAAAAGGCGAAAACTATAATGGCAATGATTATATAGATGAGGCCTTTGCAAATGGTGCAAAGGTGGTTTTAAGTGATGAAAAATCTGGCAAAGGGATAATTCGCGTCAGTGACGCAAGGCAGGCATATGCTCTTGCAAGCAAGAATTATTTTGGAAAGTCTTGCGAAAGGCTGAAAATTATAGGCGTCACTGGCACAAACGGAAAGACCACCACTGCAAGCATAATTACGCAAATATTGCAATATTCGGGCAAGAAAGTTGGGCTTATTGGCACACTTGGGGCATTTATCAATGGCAAAAAGATTGATACTCCTCTCACGACACCAGATCCCTATCTTCTCCATAGTATATTCAGGCAAATTGAAAATGAAGGATGCGAGTATGCTGTCATGGAAGTAAGCGCTCATGCGATTGCACTTAAGAAAATTGACGGAATAGATTTTGACCTTGGAATTCTTACAAATATTACCGAAGATCACCTAGATTTTTTTAAGACTATGGAAAAATATCGCGATACAAAATTTGCCTTCTTTAAAGAAAATCATGCAAAACGCGGACTTATATGCATAGATGATCCTCTATGCAAAAGAATTATTGTGGAATGTAAAAAGCCACTAATCTGTTATGGAACGGACAAAGGCACTTTTAAAGCAGAAGATATCGATCTTACCTTCAACGGCAGTCAGTTCACCTTTGATTTCAATGATCGCAAGGAAAGATTTTCTATTCCCTTAGTTGGCAAATATAATGTATTAAATGCTCTTGCTGGCGCATCTGCTTGCAGGCTGATGGGAGTGCCAATGCAAGATATCAAAGAAGGGCTTGCGTCATTGAATACTGTGGCTGGAAGATATAATATAATCAATCTAGACTCTCGCTCGATTGTCATAGACTATGCACATACTCCAGATGGTCTTGAAAATGTGCTTAAAAATACCAAAGAAGTTGGTGGAAAACGTAAGGTTGTGGTGATCTTTGGTTGTGGTGGCAATCGTGACAAGTTAAAAAGGCCTATCATGGGCAAGGTTGCCTGTGACAATGCAGACGAAGTCATACTTACGAGTGATAATCCTAGATATGAAGATCCTTATGATATTCTTTTGGATATTGAAAAGGGGATAACTCGCAAATGTGTGGTTATTGAAAACAGAGAAAAGGCTATACTGCACGCACTTAGAAAATATAAAAAGGACGAAATTATAGTCATCGCTGGCAAAGGTGCAGAAGAATATCAAGATATAAAGGGCAAGAAATTTCCATACAGCGACTATGCCGTTATTGAGAAATATATAAAAATGGCTAGTGAAAAGAGGGCGAAAGAGTATCAAAATTTTAAAGCAGATAAGACTTTAAAAGAGGAAATTAATAAAAACAAATAAATAATTTAGCAAATTCGACTTAAAAATCGCATAAAAATGATAAAAAATGCGATTTTTTTGCTTTTTAATTATTTTGATGGGTAAATTTAGTAAATTTAAGTGATGGAAATTATTAAATTTAAGTGACGGCAAGTCATTTTTTCGATCGCAAGACTTCGTTTATTTTCATATAGTCCTATAAATTTTTTTATTTAAAAAGAATATGTGAGTTCTTCTAATGTGCAAAAAAATGACTTTGCTTTAATATTTTCATTGCAAAAAAGGATATTTTTTGTTGCAATTAAATAAACTATTTAAAGGACAAGCATTTTTTGTTTTGCATACGATTTTACATTGTCTTTATAAAAGGAAGAACTATGCTCAATTATCTTTTGATCTTTATAATAAGTTTGGTCTTGTCAATAGTGATAGGTTTTGTGGTTTACAAATTATCAAAAAAATTCCACCTTTCGCAGACCATTTTGCACTATGTGGACAAGCACGCAGGGAAAAGTGGCACTCCAACTATGGGGGGCTTTACCTTTATAATAGCAAGTGCTATTGCAGTCCTTATCTTTTTAGGAGTAGACTATGTTTATTCGCTTTTTCTTATTGCCATCATGCTTGCCTATTGTATCCTTGGTTTTCTTGACGACTTTATAAAGATAAAATTTCATAAAAATGAAGGGTTAAAGCCTTATCAAAAGATTATAGGACAGGGAAGCATTGCCATCATTGTCGCGGTTTTTGTCTATCTCAATATCGGCTCGACACTCGATTTATTTGGCCTCAAACTCAATCTCGGCTTTTTTATAATACCTTTTATAATCATATTTTATCTTGCGGTTACAAATGCGGTCAATCTGCTTGATGGCCTTGACGGGCTTGCTAGTGGAGTAAGCGGAGCATATCTTCTCTTTTTTGGTGTGATTTTGGCTCTACTTGGCTACCAGAGTTATGCGCTGTTTTCCTTTGCACTTGTCGGCGCGCTGATAGGATTTATCCTTTTCAACTGCTTTCCTGCAAAAATCTTTATGGGGGATACCGGCTCTCTTGCACTTGGCGGAATAATCGCAACGCTTGCGGTCTTCAGTGGGCTGGAGCTTATCCTTGTTGTCATCGGCATAATGTATGTGCTTACTGCGCTTTCTGATATTTTACAGGTGGCATATTATAAAAAAACACATAAGCGAATATTCAAGATGGCACCGCTCCATCATCATTTTGAGCAAATTGGTGTGCATGAAAATCAAATTGTGGCAGTATATATAGTAATAACGATTGTTTGCGGAATGGGCGCACTAGTCGGCTATCTATTTGTCACAGGGGTTGTATGAGATTTAAAGGTAAAAGGGTGCTAGTATATGGAATGGGGATCAGTGGGCAATCTGCCTGCAAACTCTTGCATAGCCAGGGCGCGTGCGTGAGTGTATATGATGATGAAAATAGGTTTTCAAATATATTTAATTATGTTAAGGAGCCTTTGCTTGAAAAATTTGACCTAGTTGTCGTAAGTCCAGGTATAAAGGTCGTTGGCAATCCTATCATAACGCACTTTTTGGTCACAGGCACTCTAGTTATCAGCGAACTTGATCTTGGCTATCTTTTTACCAAAGGGAAAATAATCGGCATTACAGGCACTAATGGCAAGACCACTGTGACCACGCTTACAAACGAGATATTTAAAGCGGCAGGGTATGAGAGTTTTGCTTGTGGCAATGTTGGCCTGCCACTTTCAGCCGTGGCAATGAAGGGAGATAAAAACAGTATTTTCGTATGTGAAACGAGTAACTTTCAACTTGAACTTTCAAAATATTATTCGCCTTCCTTAGCCGTGATTTTAAATTTAGCACCAGACCACATAGATAGGCATGGAAGTTACAGCGAATATGTAAGGGTCAAAAGCAAGATTTTATCACACAAAAGAAATCAAAGAGTTGTGCTTAATTTTGATGATGAACTTGTGCGCAAACTGATAATTAACAAAAAAGTGACATTTTTTTCAAAAAAAATCTTAAATAAAGGGGTTTTTATTAAAAATAACGCCATTTATCATAACAAAGTCAAAATTATTTCACTTTCTGATATTCCACTTTTTGGCGAAAAAAATATTGAAAATGTCATGGCGAGCGTAGCCATTGCGACTGCTTTTAAAATCAAACCGCAGATTATTAAAAAGGCAATCATGGCATTTAAAGCGCCTTCTCATAGACTTGAATATCTTGGTCAAGTAAATGGTGCAGATGTCTTTGACGACTCAAAAGCGACAAATATTTCTTCTGCTATTAGTGCTATAAACTCACTTGGAGAAAATGGACTGGTGGTGCTACTCGGCGGACAAAACAAAGACTGCAAGTTTGATGAAATCTTTAATAAGAAACTGAATTTTGAAGCGATTTTATGCTTTGGTCAAAGTGGAGCAGAAATCTATGAATGTGCAAAAAGTTATGGCTATAGTCCGCTTCTGTTTCCGACTATGAAATCGGCAAGTTACTATGCAAAGAACAATGCCGAAAGTGGACAAAAAATACTGCTTAGTCCTGCCTGCGCAAGTTTTGATGAGTTTGCATCCTATGCGGTGCGCGGTGAAGTTTTCAAGGAGATAATGTTTGGAATATTTGAAAAAATCGAAATGTCTTAAAGATACTATTTGGATATATGCTCTTGTTCTAGTGCTTGTCGGCTTTGGCGCACTTATGGTCTATAGTGCAAGTTTTTATAGTGCCGAGTATCATTATGGCAATCGCTATTTTTTCTTTTATAAACAGATTATGGGTATAGTCCTTGGCATTTTTGCCATGGTATTTTTTACATTTTTCGACTATCATCTCTTTAAAAAATATAAATGGTGGATCGTAATCGACACTTTAATCCTTCTTGTACTTGTATTTGTGCCAGGACTTGGCTTGGAAAGTTATGGCGCAAAGAGATGGGTGTCAATTTTGGGGATAAGTTTGCAACCTTCAGAGATTGCAAAATTTGCACTGGTTATCTTTACAGCCTGTTATATGTCCGATCATCATGATAAAGTTAAGACTTTTAAAGGGCTTCTGCCTGTGCTGTGCGTGGGCGGAGTGATGTGCGTGCTTATAATGCTTGAGCCATCGATGAGCGTGACAATGTGCATTGCCTTTGTAACTCTTTTTATGCTAATTATTGGTGGAATGAGCAAAAAACACACTCTTATGTTTTGTATACCAGCATCTTGTGCAGTCCCATTACTTATTGTACTTGAGCCGTACAGACTTAAAAGACTTTTGGCTTTCATCGATCCATGGGCATCTCCTCAAGGAGAAGGGTTTCAACTTATTCAATCTTTGTATTCTTTAGGTGATGGTGGACTTTTTGGTGTAGGACTTTTTAATTCTAGACAAAAATATCTATTTCTTCCATTTGCCGAATCAGATTTCATCCTTTCTATAATAGGTGAGGAAATAGGGTTTGTCGGTGTAACAATTCTCATTTTAATCTTTTTTATGCTGGTTTACAGATTGATTAAGATTGCGCTTGGTGCAAAAGATAGACTTGGGGCACTTCTTGCAAGCGGTGTTGCCTTTATCATTGGCGTACAGACAATGTTAAACATAGCAGTTGTTACAGGTTCAATTCCGCCTACTGGACTTCCGCTTCCTTTCATTTCTAGTGGTGGCACTTCGGTTTCAGTATTTATGGCGGGCGTTGGTATATGTCTTAACATACTTAGACAAAGTCAAGGACAAGATTACAAAGTAATAAAGCCTTTTTCAAGCAAGCGATTAAAAAAGAACTTAAAAAGATCTGCAAAAAACAAAATTTAATCTGTTAAATTGACTTTTTTAGAAATTATATTTCATTTTATCAATATTCACTTTGAACAATCATTTTTGCAAATTCATTCATATATTAATATATGGACGAATTTTTTATTGTTGGTGGAAACAAACTTTTTGGCAGTGTAAATATTGATGGCGCTAAAAATTCACTCCTTCCTATACTTGCCGGTTGTATTTTGGTTGATGATGAAGTTTTGTTAAAATCTGTGCCAAGGTATAGTGATGTACTTGCCATGATTGAGATTTTAAGACATCTTGGCGCCAAAGTCGAGTGGCAGGGGCAAGATTTATACATAAATTGCAGGGGCATTTGTGCTTGTGATGTCCCGCTTGAGCTTGCTTGCAAAGTGAGATCATCAATCTTCACGCTTGGACCTATCACTGCAAGAACAGGCAAAGCAAAGGTGTCATATCCCGGTGGTTGCGACATTGGTCTAAGGCCTATTGACTTGCATCTTGCTGGTCTTAAGCAATTAGGGTGCAAGGTCATAGAGAAAAATGGCTACATATATGTAGACGGACAGAAATTGCAGGCGCGAGATTATATGCTTCCATTTGCGAGTGTCGGTGCAAGCGAAAATATCATGATGCTTGCCTCCTGTGCAAGGGGCCAGACGCGTATTTTTAATCCTGCACGCGAGCCTGAGATAGTCGATCTTGAAAGATTTTTAAATGGGTGTGGAGCAAAGATTTCTGGCGCTGGCTCAAATGTCATTATGGTTGAAGGAGTAAAGAAACTCCACGGCTGTGAATTTTCTGTCATGCCTGATAGAATTGAGGCTGGCACATTTATGATTGCCTGTGCTATGTGCGAGGGTGAGGTCGAACTTAAAAATGCCATTGCAAAGGACAATGAAAGTCTTATTGCAAAACTGCAAAAAACTGCTTGCAAAATCTACTGTGATCGTGATAGAATAGTGGTGAAAAGCAAAGGAAGGCCGATTGCCTTTGGAGAAATTGAAACTGAGGTCTATCCCGGCTTTCCGACAGATCTTCAAGCGCAGATGTGCGCCCTTGCCTCTATTTGCGATGGTTATAGTTTGATCATTGAAAATCTGTTCGAGTCACGATTTAAGCACATTGGCGAACTACTCAAGATGGGCGCGGATATTAAGATGAAAAACGGGGTATGTGTCGTGCATGGTAAAGAGAAGATCTATGGTGCAGAAGTCACTAGTACCGACCTGCGTGGTGGGGCTGGACTTGTACTATGCGGGCTTGTCGCTGAAGGATACACAACTGTTCGAAAAGTCGACCTAATAGACAGGGGATATTTTAAATTTGAAGAAAAGTTGCGCGCTCTAGGCGGAGATATTAAAAGGATAAAGTGTGAAAAAAAAGTGGATAATTGCTAGCGGTATAGTGATTTTTATAGTAGGACTTTTGGTCCTGCTTGCCTTTACCTTATTTTCACTTAGGTCTATCAAAGTGGACTATAGGACAAGCACTTTGAATTTGACCGCCACCGAGCAAGAGATAATTGACAGTGCCGATTTTAAAATGAATACATCGGTTTTATTTCATGGCAAAAAGGGGTATATAAACAAAATAGAGAGTGCTTTTCCTTATATTAAAGTTGTAAATATCGAAACAGTCTTTCCTTCGAGTTTTGTTATTCACATTGCCGAGCGTGAAGAAATATACGCACTAAAAGGAGAGAGCGGTTATCTAATCTGTGATGACGAATTTAAGATTTTAAAGATTGAAAACTCATTTCAAAATGATGCCATCTTGCTAAATGGGGTGTCTTTTAAAGGGGTTGAGAAGGAAGGAGAATTTTTAGATGTTGAAAACTTTCCTTTAGTATATTCATATCTATATGAAAATGGCATTCGCGCGCAGGATGCGATAGCACTTATAGATGAAATCACTTATG
>CALVNK010000031.1 GCA_944349615.1 uncultured Clostridia bacterium | reverse complement strand
ATGACTGGTTTTGGGCGTTTTTCAGTAAACGAAGCAAGAAAAATTATAAATAATTTTTCGGTCGCGCCGTTTGTCTATAGTCTGAAACAATTTCAAATTGTTCTTGTTCTTTTTTTGTTGCTAACATCATAAATTAAAATATGACAAAAAAATCTAAAAATCGTAATTTTGGTATACTCTTTAATTCTTTTATAGAACTTGCAAAAGACTGCAAGTTTCGCTTGATTATAATTTCAACTTTATGTCTAATATTGATTTTGACAGGCCTAATAGTAGCAATAAAAACTTCATCAAACTATAATGTCAATGGCAATTTTGGTGTTGTTGACATTTCGTCAAATGGAGTTTCAAATTCTACTTTTTTTCTTAGATTATTTTCCATAGTTTTGATTTTTGGCATACTTTTAGGATGTTCTTTTTCTAAATATCTCTCGCCGATAGCTTTAATTTTTTTACTATATAGAAGTTACTTACTAGGCTTAAATTTAACACTTATGGTAATAGTTTATGGAATAAGCGGGGTGGTGGTATCAATAATAATTGTTCTGCCTTGTCAACTTTTAATACTTGCATCTTTGATTTTATTTTATTCCATTCTATCAAAAACCAATTGTGATATAAAGGGATTTGGCGGATGCAAATACCCAAAACAAAGAGCCAGAGTAATAGTGGTTGCAGGCATTGTTCTTTTAGCTCTTTGCCTTTGTGAATCGCTTTTACTTGTAGTATTTAATGCGAAAATTATACTTGTTATTTAATCAATTGCATAAAATTATGAATTTTGAAAAGAATATTTACAAAGGAGAAAATTATGAAAAGATTTTTTGTATTTTGTATGTTGTTTATCATACTACTATCAATATGTAGTATATCAAGTATAGCAATTCCATTACAGGCTAGCGCAACTGATGATTTAGAAATTCAAAGTAAAAGCGCGGCTTTAGTAGATTTTGATTCAGGGACAATCCTCTATGAAAAGGATGCAACAACTCATCTTCCAGTAGCAAGTATGGTCAAGTTGATGACAATATTACTTACCTTAGAGGAATTTGAGAAAGGTAATTTGACTGAAGAAACTCTTATAACTACAACTGAAAACGCTTCAAGTATGGGTGGAAGTCAAGTTTTTATAGATCCTTATGTAGAGTACAGTGCTGGTGATCTACTAAAAAGTGTAATCATCGCATCCGCTAACGATGCATCAGTTGCTCTTGCAGAAGCGATAAGTGGCAGTGAAAAGACATTTGTAAACAAGATGAATGAAAAGGCAAAAGAATTAAATATGAATGATACTAATTATGTAAATTGTACAGGGCTTCCTGCACCTATGCAATATTCATGTGCAAAGGATAGTGCAATAGTACTAAAAGAAGTGTCAGAATATGATTTATATCATAAGTATAGTACCATTTGGATGGACGAGCTTATTCATCCTTCTGGTAGAAAGACAGAGCTTGTTAATACAAATAGACTTATTAGATATTATGACGGCTGTGATGGCGGAAAAACAGGGTCTACAAATGAAGCAGGGTGTTGTCTATGTGCAAGTGCAAAGAGAAACGATATGCGATTAATCTCTGTGGTAATCGGTGCACCAAATAGTCAAACGAGATTTAATGAATGTTCAAAACTTTTCAATTATGGTTTTGCAAACTATGAAAATAAAAAGATTGTAAACATGGATGAAGTTTTGAAGAATTTACCTCTAAATAAAGGAAAGAAGGAAAATGTAGATCTCTATCCTAGTGAAAACTTTTCAGTAGTATCTAAAAAAGGTGAAAGCAAAGATTATCAAGTATCCTTTGATGTGCCTTCTAAAGTAAATGCACCATGCAAAGAAGGAGATAATGTAGGCAAAGTTATCGTAAGTCAAGATGGACAGATTGTAAAAGAGATAAACTTAATTTTAAAGGAAAACATCGAAAAACTTTCACTTAAAGATTGCTTTGATAAGGTTGTATCAAATTGGTAAAAAATAGCAAAGTGGAATAAATTTTAAATACAAAAATCTCACGATTATTTGTGAGATTTTTTGTTTTCTATAATAATAATTAAACAAAGACAAAATGAATTGATAACAGGGTGTGATTTTTTAATAATCTTTAAGTGGCAAATTGCTTATGATGTAATTCTATCTCTTGGTTTTTCTACTATGTTTTAACTCTTTTACTTGATTTTTTTATTAAATAGTATTATAATGTTTTCATGCTGTATTTTTTGCTTGCATCGAGCCTATCGGGCTGGGAACTATTGATCTATATTATAGCCTACATTTTTGCAATGATGTTGGCACTTGTTTTGCATGAGTTTTCACATGGTTTTACTGCATACAAATGTGGAGATGATACAGCTAGACTTTCTGGACGATTGTCACTAAATCCGTTTAATCATATTGATATATTTGGTCTTATGTCTTTCCTGTTTATTGGTTTTGGATGGGCAAAGCCTGTTCCTGTCAATAGTTTAAAATTTAGAAACTATAAACGCGGTCAAAGGCTTGTTTCATTATCTGGTGTTGTGACAAATTTTATTTTAGCTTTTATCTTTAGTGGACTTGCTTTTTTCTTTGCAACTCCACTTGTAAATAATAGCAATCTATTTTTAAATTTCATAGGTTACTTTTTGATATTCGGCTTTTATATTAATTTCTCGTACGCGATTTTCAATCTTCTTCCGATCTATCCACTTGACGGCTTCAATTTCCTAAAATCATTTTTAAGACCAGATAATAAATATGTCAGTTTCATGGAAAGATATGGAAGTATAATACTTATAATTTTCATAGTGACAAGTGCATTTAACTATGTCTACAATTATTTTCTATATGGTATAGAATTTCTATTTTATGGCTTTTGGGGGTTATTTTGATGGTGGAAAACAAAGAAAACATGCAAGAAAATTTAGATGAAGAAATGGCAAAAGTTGAGAACACTTTAACTGCTACACCTTTAGAAAATGAAACTAGCGAAAGTAGTAATGAAAATGATGAAAATTTTGTTGACGGAAAATATAAATTTAGACTTGAAAATTTTGAAGGCCCCCTTGATTTACTATTGCATTTAATAAAGGACTCTAAACTTGATATTATGACTGTTAAACTTGCAGATATTACAGAGCAGTATCTTGAATATATGAAAGATATCGATAGCATTGATATGGATAGGGCGAGCGAATTTATAACAGTTGCAGCAACGCTTTTGGAAATTAAATCTAAGCATTTACTTCCTGTAGACAGCGAAGATGTAGAAGAAATTGAAGATAGTGAAGCTTTACTTCTTGCGCGACTAAAAGAGTATGAGCTATTTAAAAAGACAGGGCAAAGACTTAAAGAAATAGAAGATATAAACAAGCTCTATAGAAACCCTGGAAAAGAAACTGAGAAAGTAAAAATCATAATCAAGGATATGGTGCTTGACAAATTGTTAGACGCTTTTGCATCATTACTTGCAAGGCAAAAGGCGCGTGGTAAAGAAAAGGAACAACCTAAACAAATCGTTAAAGATCGATTTACAGTTGCCGAAAAGATCGTTTCAATAAGGAGTTATGCTCGAATTCATCCGCGTTTTCCTTTTGAAGAACTTTTTACAAACGATATGACAAAGAGTGAAATGATCAATGTTTTTTTAGCGCTCCTTGAACTACTGAAATTGCAATCAGTAAGGGTTGAGCAAGTTGGTATTTTTAGACAGATTAATATTATTTCAAATGAGGTGCAATCATGAGTGATAAATTAAATTTAAAAGAGATTTTATATTCAATTTTATTTGTAGCAGGAGATGGTATAGAGAAAAGCTTCATAAGTGAAAAATTGGCTATCTCATCCAAAGACTTAGATAAAGCGATAGATGAACTTGAAAATGAACTTAGTGGGGAAAAGGGTGTACATTTAATTAGATATAAAAATAAGGTACAACTTGCGTCAAACCCAGCATACGCAAACTACATATCAGATGTTTTAAATCCAATTCGTGAAAAATCACTTACTAGAGCGGCTCTAGAAACACTTGCTATCATTGCATACAAGCAACCTATTACAAAGCTTGAGATAGAAGATATAAGACGAGTAAATTCTGACTACGCTGTACAAATACTTATTGATCAAAATATGATCGAGGTTGTAGGGCGAAAGGATGCTGTAGGCAAGCCACTTCTTTTTGGCACTACAGAAAACTTTTTAAAACGCTTCAACATTAAAGACTTAAATGAACTGCCTGACTATGAAGAACTTTTAGAGCGTATTGCAACGATCAGAGATGAAGAAGACGAACAATCTAATACGTTGTTCAGAAATGTCGAAGATGTTGAATTTAATGAAGATTTGCCCGATTTCTTAAAAGGCGAAACGGTGGAGAGTATAAGCGCCGATAGCAGTGAAGACCAAACTGCTGTTTAATGTTTAAAAGGATGTATAATTTTATTTATTAATTTCCCTGCTTTATCAAGCGTCAGTTTTTTGATAAAATTTTATAAATCCTAATTTTAAAGATGTCTTAAATTTTTAATATGATAAAGCAAGCAAAAAATCAAATTAATTCATAATGATATATAAATCGACATATATTTTATTATGGATAAAATAAAAATTATCACAACAGGTAAAAGATATATATCAAATAAGGTGAAAGTCAAGATAAATAGGGCAAGATTATTTAAAATCTTGTTCCTAATTTTAGTATTAGGTTTTATAATCGTAGGTGTGTTATGGCTAATAGGAATTTGATAGTAAAGTTGCCATCAGCACATAAACAAGGATTGAAAGATAAGATAAAATTTTTTATACATCCAAGTTTTATATTGCTTTTTTTATGGTTTATAATATTTCTATCTTTCTATGATTTTTTAATGTTTGTAGGTGTTGTACTTACTCATGAGCTTGGACACGCTTTACAGGCAAAAAGACTTGGATATAAACTTGACAGTTTTTTCATAGCCCCCTATGGAGTAAAATTAAATTATAAAGATAAATGCTTTGATAGTAAAGATGAGATAAAAATCGCTTTAGCTGGACCTATGGTCAACCTTGTTTTAGCCATTTTAGCTGTAAGCCTATGGTGGATAGCGCCAGTCACTTATGTTTATTTGGATGAGTTTGTATTGCAGTCGATAATGCTATGTTTAGTCAATCTTTTGCCATGCTATCCACTTGATGGCGGCAGAATTTTTGTTAGTCTAATGAGTGGCAAAATGCCAAGAAAAAAGGCAGTAAAAATTTCCTGCCTATTAAATTATGTTTTTTCAGCTATTCTATTTATTATATTTATAGTGACTTGTTTTTATAATTTTAATCCCTCCATTTGCTTATTTTCTGTATTTTTAATTCTTGGGAGTATTGATAGTAAGTTTGAAAGCCGTTATGTTTCGCTCTTTTTTAAACGCAAGATTAAAAATTTCTCAAGAGTAAGCATGTTTTGTGTTGATGATAATGTTACAATATCAAGCCTTTTAAAACATATTGAACCAAATAAACATACCATATTTGCAATATCTCGTCAAGGAAAGCGTACACATTTGATAGATGAAGAAGATATTAAAGCACTTGCTATTAAGTATCCTATAACTGATAAGATTAAGGATGTTATTCGGCAAGAAAAGGAATAAGATTTTCTATATTATTCTTTTCAAGTTCTTTTAAATTGTTTAAAATTTCGTCTAGTTCGCTAGAAAGATCTTTATGGTCATAACCATCTTTGATGCAGGTTATATATCCCATAAATGTGCCAAAAAGCATGAGTTCTGCAATATGCCTTGTTGTCTTATCTGACATGGTGGAAAAGTTGATTGAGCTCCATAGTCTTGCTTTTTCAAACCAGTTATTATCTTTTATGCCTTCTATATTTTCAGCCTTTGCAAAAAGTTCACACTCTTTTTCAAGAGCATAATATTTGTCCTCTTCTTCTGCCAATTCCTTTTTTAAACTCTCATCTTTTATTTTAGGCAATATATCATTAATTGACTGAAGAGCAGTTCGAATATTTTGATATATAGCATTTAAATACTCACATAACATTTCATTTTTGTCCATAAAATTCTCCTTTGTTATTTTTTGTGCAAAAAATTTGATTTTATACTCATGTATACAATTTTCTTCTTTGCAAAAAATAAGAGTATGAAAATGTCTACAAAGGTTTTTTTGATTATATTTGTTCTGTCACTCATTCCTGCTATTATTTTAGGAAAGAGTGTTTTTGAAGGAATAATTTTTGCCAACAACACTTTGACCTTAAATTTCTCGACTGAGGGAATAATAGGCTTGGTGCTATTTGGAATAACAGCCATATTAGGAATTATTTTATATGTAAGATTTGTTAAAAGTCTGTCATTTGATAAAGTTGTATTTTTTTCATCCCTTCCTCTGATTGTTATATATGGACTTGTAATGTTTTTGCTTGCAGATCTTACAAGTTTAAACAATCCTTTTGCCCAAGCTATTAAAAATTTGCTCAATATTTCTGGTGGAGATGACTACAATACAATTTTGTGGGCTGTTTTGATTACCATTTTATTTGTAATTTTATTGTATATAAATTACATCATAATTTGTAGACCAATGAATAAAATGGAGAAAGTTATTGTAAGGCTTGGTGATGGTCTTGTGCGTGATAATTTTAACATCGGCGGTAGTAAACAATTTAAAAATATAGAGCATGGCTTAAATAAGATAAACAGCACATATAAAAAAGAAGGTTATCTCAATCTTAGTAACGATAGAAACAATAAATTGCCTAAGCCAGCGATGAAGTTTCTCGGTAAAGACGGAATTTTGGCTCTCGAAAGAGATGGTTTTGTAAATAGATACGCGAGCTTACTTTTTATTAGTCTAAAGTCTAATGACGAAAGTGAAAATTTTCAGGATAGACTAGACTTATTAAATAACTATAAAGATAAAATCTATCCTATTGCAAAGAAATATGGCGGATTTGTAAATAACTTTTCTTCGGCTGGCATATCAATAGTTTTTCCTAAAAGTGAACTTGCTATAAAATGTTCTCGCAATATCTATCAATCGTTTAAAGATAGACGGGGGAGTGCCATTAAAGTAAAAAGCATTTTGCATTCACTAGATTTGCGTTTTATCTATGACAGAAAATCAAAAAATTTAATTGTCGAAAATGACACTTCTTTATTAATAGAGAAATTTATGCAAATTTTAGATTATATGAAGGTCTATTCGATATTCACAAGACAACTTTTAGATGATCTTTCTATTGATGTCAAAGTAGAATATCGCATGCTAGGCTCAATTGAAATTAATGGCGAAAACTATGAATTGTTTGAAAATTTACAGGTTTATAACAGAGAATACTCTTTGAAACTCATCAGCGATAAAAGAATTTTTGAAAAAGCTGTAATTTTATATAATCAAGGGGACTATAAAAAAGCGGTATACTACTTTGAACAACTTTTGCGTTCTTGTCCAGACGATTATCCATCGTATGTATATTTCAATAAAACTAAAGAAAAGATTGCGGTTTAAATTGCTAGCAAGGTTTAATCTTCGACATATTTTTCTTTTTTCTAAAGTTAACTTGACAAAACTCTATAAAAATAATAAACTTATTTTATGAAATTTAAAGATACCTTCTCGAAACAGATTACATGTCCAAGATGCGGGCTTAAAGTATATGAAGGGATTGATACCTGTCCAGATTGTGGACTGATTTTTTCGCGCCTAGATCTTGCTACAAATAAAGATGCAAAAAAATTGATTTTAAGACGCGAAACCGACTTCATTGTTAAGACAAATAAATTGCCAAAAGATGTCAGTAGATTAAAATTGATTCTTTATAGTATTTTCTTTGGAGCGGTTGGCGGACATTGCTTCTATGTTGGCAGATACTTTCGTGGGGCTTTTTTACTTATAGATTTTTTACTAATAATGTGTTATACAATTTTTAATGATGCATTAATTGCTGTTGATGGTGGTACTCTTTTAGGTGTGCTATCGACTATCAGTGGTCTTTGTATGTTTGTATGGGTTTATGATTTCTTTATGATACTTTTTAAAAGATTTAAAGTACCTATTGCCATTGATATTACCAAAAGCGAAGAAATTGAAGCGCAACGTAGTGAATTTATGAGAGATGTTCAAGATCTGCAAAATGCCAAAGATGACAGTGAAAAAATAATTAACGAGAAAGATAAAAACTCAATGTTACAAGCAGAAAATCAAGTTGATGAAGTGAGCAACGACTTAGATAGTAAAGAAAATTCGTCTTCGTTAGAAAATAATGGTAATATAATGCCTATAAATCAAGACAATGTTAAAGCCGAGAATGTAAATAAAAGTAAACAAAAACCTAAAAATCAAAAAAACAAGAAGAAAAGTAAGTCGAAAAAGAAAAAGAAGAAAAAGTAGGAGAAAAAATGAGAGTTGTAGTGGGTATCAGTGGTGGTGTAGATTCTTCTGTTGCAAGCTATCTATTAAAAGAACAGGGTCACGATGTTATCGGACTATTTATGATAAATTGGAATGAGAAGGACGGGCAATGTACAGCTGAAGAAGACTATGAAGATGTAAAGCGTGTATGTGATAAAATAGGCATTCCGTACTTTTCTGTAAACTATTCAAAAGAATATTATGATAGAGTATTTCAATACTTTTTAGATGAATACGCAAAAGGAAGGACACCAAATCCTGATGTTTTATGCAATCGAGAGATTAAATTTGGCCCATTTTTAGAGCAAGCATTAAAACTTGGTGCAGACAAGATTGCTACAGGTCACTATGCTAAAAAAATCGAGAAAGATGGTAAGTTTTATCTTGCTAAAGCACTCGATTTAAACAAAGATCAATCATATTTTTTGTGTCAATTAAGCCAAGAGCAACTTAAATATGTGGTCTTTCCACTAGAAGATATAGATAAACCAAAAGTTCGAGAGATTGCACATAAACTTGATCTAGTCAATTCAGATAAAAAAGATAGCACTGGCATTTGCTTCATAGGGGAGCGAAATTTTAAAAACTTTTTAAAGAGCTATCTTCCAGCAAAAGAAGGTCTTATAAAAGACTTGCAGGGAAATGTAGTTGGAAAACATGACGGACTTATGTATTATACCTTAGGTCAAAGACGTGGACTTAATATAGGTGGAAAAAAAGATGGAAATGGTCAAAGATGGTTTGTAATCAAAAAGGATTTAGAAAATAATATCCTATATGTTTCTCAAGGTGAAGATGATTTATTGTATAGCGATTATTTGCTTGCAGAAAATATGAATTGGATACCAGAGCGACCTAAACAAAACCAATTTTCATGTTTTGCCAAATTTAGATATAGACAGCCAGATCAAGAAGTCACAGTGACAGTGCTTGATGATGATAAAATTAGAGTTGATTTTAAAGAAAGACAGCGTGCTATAACTCCTGGTCAATTTGTCGTGCTGTATGATGAAAATGGTATATGCTATGGCGGAGGTATAATAGATAAAAGTTTTGATAAAAACGGAAATCAAATAAGTTGATAAGTTTAGTATAAGCACGATATTAATAAAGCACATCCTATATTTTGCTTAAAATATTATTAAGAAAATAGCAAATGATTATTTTTCTCTAATTTGAATAAAACTAGATTTTTATGCCAAAATACATGTAGGAGGGAAAGATATGATTATTGCAAATTATATTGCTTTGATTATCCTTATGATTGGCGGATTAAATTGGGGACTTGTCGGTCTTTTCAATTTTAATTTAGTGGCTTGGATATGTATGGGTAATAGAATAATTGAAAGAATAATTTATATTCTTGTATTGCTTGCAACGATCTGGCTAATCATTGCCTCAGCAATTGATGGCGGAATTTTATTAACGAGTGCTTTACAAAGAGTATAATAAAAAGAAATCGTCTAATATATATTAGATGATTTTTTATATATTCCATCTTGTATATCAAACAACATACAAGATATAGTGTTGCAGGAGAAATAATTTCTTCTTTATAATAATTCATATTTGATTTGACAAATTGATGGTATAATGGTAAAATAATCATAGGCAAAGGTGGCCGAGTGGCTTAAGGCGCACGCTTGGAAAGCGTGTGAGATGAATAGTCTCCGCAGGTTCAAATCCTGTCCTTTGCGCCATGCGACCTAGATTATTGCTAGGTCATTTTTTGTGCATTATTAAAGTAAAATTTATTTTAATTTTCCTATATACATAAGATGATTGCTGTATGAATAATAGTAAGGATTTTCACATAATTTCAGTGAAATATTTAGATAAAATTTTCTAATATTTTCATCTAAATTTTGAATAAACTCAAGCCTTGTGCCTGTTATACCTTCTTGACCAAACAATGTAATTTTTTCAAATCCTAACTTATCAAAGAAAGGCTCGATTTCTTTAGGATGAGTAAAGGTTGTCTGTGTAAACGCCATTCCACTCCAACTTTTATTTTCTTTCATCCTATCAAACAGGTCAAGCGCTTGTTCGTAAATAATCTTTTCAGGACATTCGTCTAGATAGTAATTTAAGCCAGCAGTTATATTAATAAATGACACAAATATTTTTCCATTTTTTGCTAGGTGTTTTTTTGCTTCATTTATGCATTTTATTCTATCATCAAATTTTGAAAGATGGTATAATGGTCCCATAACTAAAACATTGTCAAATTTACCTAAATTTAATTTTGATAAATCGCGTGCATCAGCCTCATAAGTTTTAATATTTAGATTGTTTTCATTTATTTTTTGTTTAGCGAGATTAATGTTGCCACTACTCAAATCGATAAGAGTGACCTCATATCCTTGTTTTGCAAGAAAAATGCTGTATCTGCCAGGGCCACCTCCAATATCCAAAACCGTTTTACCTTTTAAATGATTTAAAAGAAATTTTTTTGTTATTTCAAATTCATATGTAAAGCCTTCAAGTCTATCCCATTCAAGTTGTGGATTATTATTATAATTTTTCTTCACTATTTCTATTTCCTTTTTTGTATTCATAGAAACTCCTTGATTCAATGATAGATAAAATGAAAAAAAATGTCAAATTAATAATAAAAAATCTTTAAATAAAAAAGACAAACATTAGTGTATGTTTGCCTTTTTAATTTTTTATTCTTGATCCATTTCATAATGAGAGCCAGAATGTTGTGTTGCAGGGAAACGTTGTCCTTTTTCAAGGTAGCAACTTCCGCCACATCTGCCGTTCTCATCGTAGCAAGAATAATTTCCAGATTGTGGTGCTTGTTCACCTGGTCTAAATCTTTTTGCCATTATTTTTACCTCCATTATTATTGTGTTTCATGATGTTTTTTTTATTCATATTGGAAATTTTAACAAGACAAAATTTTAATCTTTTTATAAAAATAGTTTGTAATGCACAGGAAATTTGTTATACTTATTTTAAGTTTTAATTTTGCTTAAATCAAAAGGAGAGTATATGATAAGGATTTGTAGTGATAGTTGTATAGATATCCCCAAGGATTTAATAGAAGAAAATAATATAGCGGTTATTCCTTTGTTTGTTACGCTTGGCGAGAATGATTTTTTAGATGGCGACAATGTCTTTCAGCAAGACATATTTAGTTATGTGGCTTCTACTGGACAATTGCCTAAAACCGCCTCGCGAAGTGTTGAAGACTTTAAAACATTTTTTGGTGAGCTACTTGAGAATGATAATCAAGTTATCTATATTGGTATATCAAGTCAGCTCTCATCAACTTATCAAAATGCAATGAAAGCAAAGGAAGAATTGAATAACGACAACTTGTTTATTGTTGATAGTAAGTCGCTTTCTTCTGGCATAGGCTTGCTTGTAATTTCAGCATGCAATTATGCAAAGCAAGGGCTTGATGCAAAAAGCATTGTGCAAAAAATTTCAAAACAAGCAGATTTTAATCAAACTTCTTTTGTGGTTGATAAATTAGATTATTTATATAAAGGTGGAAGATGTTCGGCAATTGCTCGATTTGGTGCAAATCTTCTTAAAATTAAACCTAGATTAGAACTCAGAGCTGGTAAAATAGAAAATACCGGCAAATATATGGGTCAATTTAAGATAATAATGAAAAAATATATAGATGATATGCTAAAAAAGCACAATAAATTCAAAAGTGATATTTGTTTTATTACTCATACTTGTCAAGATGAAGCTTTCGTAAACGAAATGGTTAGATTTGTTGAAAGCAAGGGAATATTTGAAAAAGTGGTGCAGTCGAGAGCAGGAGCAACAATATCATGTCATTGCGGTGAAAACACTTTAGGAATATTATATTTATTGGAGGAGTAGAATGGATTGTTTATTTTGTAAGATTATTAATGGTGAAATACCATCGTATAAAATTTATGAAGATGAATTTACTTATTCATTTTTAGATATATCTAATGATTGCAATGGACACATTTTGGTTATACCTAAAAAGCATTGTAAAAACATACTAGATTGTGATGAAGTCACACTTTCTCATCTTTTCCAAACTGTACAAAAGATTTCTAGGCATTTAGTTGATAATTGCGGTTTTGAT
>CALVNK010000030.1 GCA_944349615.1 uncultured Clostridia bacterium | reverse complement strand
CCTTTGCGTTAGAAGTATGGTTTTTCAAAAATAAACAACGAAATAGTCTTTATGAATCATCCATTAAAAAAAGATGATGTTTTATCTATAGTAGGCAATCCTAATACAAGTACAAGTATTATGCATTGCATACTACCACTAGATATAGTATATGAAGATGATTATTATCTTTTAATCAATAAACCTGGCGGACTGTCTTCAATGCCAAATAAATCTCATTACACTCACAATCTTGCAGGAGCAATATGTCATTATCTTCATGATGACGAATTTACTTTAAGAATTGTCAATAGACTTGACAAAGACACGGCAGGACTTTTGCTTGTTGCAAAAGATAGTATTGCATTAAATGCCCTTAAGGACTTTAAAAAAATTTATCATGCTATATGCTGTGGCGAAATCAATAAAGATTTAGTTGTAGATAAGCCTATACTTACTATAACAGAAAATGGCGTCAATCAAAATAAACGAGTACTTTCTCATCTTGGCAAGAGAGCAACCACCTTTGTACATCCTATAAAGACAAATGGCAAATATACATTAACAGAACTAAAGTTAATAAATGGTAGAACGCATCAAATAAGAGTTCACCTATCTTCTATAGATCATCCCCTTTTAGGAGATTGCTTATATGGCTCTCCTTCAAATCTTATCGATCATACTGCTTTGCTTTGTAAAAAGATAAGTTTTTATCATCCATTCTTAAATCAAACAATGACCTTTGAAATAGATTATCCGGACGATTTTAGAGCACTTTTAAAAGAACTTTAATTTTTTAATGATTGATGGTCTTATAAAATAATCTTTTTAAATAAAAAGAGATTGGCGAAAAGTATACAACCACCAAATTCTTTTTACTAATTACGCATAAAAAACCACGAGTTTTAAATATCACTTTAAAAGTATTTGACTTTTAAATCATTTTACTCGTGGATATTTTTAAATTTACAATTCTGATTAATTATTCGTCATCATCGTCATAATCATAATCGTCATCATCATCGTCATCAATGTCTTCGTCATCATCAAAATCATCATCGTCATCAATGTCAGACATTTCTTCATCTTCGTTAAAATCTATATTTGAATCTTCATCGTCGCCAAATTCCATATCAGCGGTAAGTTCATCATCAAGCATTGTTGAATCAGTTAAATCATCTACTCCATCCATGTCGTCATCAATGTCATCGCTATCATCGACCATATAGTTATCCCAATCATCATTATCGTCGCTATCATCATTCTGATGATCCTTCAAGCAACTTGAACACATGATCTCATCTTGTTGAATATAGTTAGTCTTACAAATAGGACATAATTCAAGATCAATGTCGTCTTCAATATTCTTTTTTGCTTCCATTTCAGCCTTGCACACTGAACAATATTTATCTTTTTTTTGAATGTAATTAAGTTCGCATCTAGGACATCTAATATAGACAGGTTTTTTCATTTTTGTTCTCCTTTATGTCTTTAATATCTTTACACATTATACATGCTCTTATTACAAAAGTCTATCATTTTTTTAATTTTTTTTCATTTTTTTTAATTTGCTTTTAAGGTTTCTTCCGCTTGACTTTTTCGCATATACATAGGCACGAGTTCATTCACATCAACATAGCAATTTTCTCGCTCTTTTCTTCTTGCAAATTCTAGTAATAGCTGTGGGGACAATGTTATCCTTTCTTTTGCTATATTTTCTTCAGCCACGCCAACAGTAAGCTCTTTAATTTCGTCAAATTCTTCCTTTGAAATTATTTTCTCACTATCAATTTGCTTACCATCTTTGTCGAATTTACAAATAAATACTCTATTACTCAAGGCATCAATTGCACAGTAAAAATCTTTTTCTATTATATTATTTTTGATGTAGTTATATGCTATCAATTCAAATGATGTTATAGGAAGTATTTTAAATTTGTTGTTACCTGCAACAAACCCCTTAACTAGCGATATTCCAATTCTAATACCAGTAAAAGATCCAGGGCCGACCACAACCGCAAAACAATCATTGTCATTTATGTTTTTACCAATATTTTGAAGGCATTTATCTACACATGGCAAAATATTTTCTGAATGTTTACAATTTGCAGGTAAAGTGCAGAAATCTTGTTTTCCATCAATATCCACGCAAATTAAAGCTTCTTTGAAAGACGAACATATTGCAATCATGAAACCTCACTCCCCACTATTATCTTTCTTCTATTCTCGTCAAGTTTTTTAATATTTACATTTATATGTGGACAATTTATAAGCCCCTGTACATTTTCTGGCCATTCCACGATAGATATACCATCGAGAGATTTTAAATCAAAATATTCTTCAAAGCCAAGTTCGTTTGCTTCTTCTAGACTAGAGAGTCTATACATATCAAAATGATATATAGGATATTTACCACCTTGATAGATATTTAATAAAGTAAAAGTTGGACTTGTAACCGTCCCATCAAAACCTAGTCCTTTAGCAAAACCCTTGACAAAATGTGTCTTTCCTGCGCCTAGATCGCCAGTTAAAGTGATCACCACACCTTTGCCAACAGTTAGTGCCATCTTTTCGCCCACAAGCATCGTCTGCATTTCTGAATTTGTTTCAACTGAAAATAATTGTTTCATATTATATCCTTTGTTCGACATTTTTATTTTGAAGGAGTAAAAAGTATAAGTTAAAATAGAATTTAAAAAACAATCAATAGTTTCTAACCTTTATAGTCACATCATTCTATTTTTTTGTATAGTCTTTATCTCGTTTTAATCTTGAAAGTACAAAATAATCTCATTTTTGATATTGTTTTTTCTTGCTTTTCTTTTGATAGTAATTATACAACAATATCGCGATAATTGCAAGCAAAATACCCTCTATCGCTCCAGCAATTGTATCGGTTAAGAAATGTACTCCGAGTACTAGGCGAGAAAGCATAATTGTTCCTAAAATAAGTACCAAAAAAATTCCACATAGGGTTTTTGTTAACTTGCTTGAATGACTTTTTATATTGATATAAAACAGAAAGGTTACAAACAAGCCTGCACTCATGCTATGACCTGATGGCATACTATATCCATCTTCATTGTCATAATTTACTATGTCAGGATAGATGTCAAAAGGTCTAGATCTTGCTATAATGATCTTTAGTATATAATTGATTACACTCGCACAAATAAAAGTAATAATAAAAACAATGGATAGTTTTCGATCATTAAAAAATAAAATTGCAAATGTTATAAAAGCACCAAGTAGCCCACCTAGTAATGTAACTGCTTGAAAAAAGGATATAAAACCGACACCCGTATTAAGTTGCAAAAATCTTATAATTTGTGCTTCAAATAACATACTTTTATATTGTATCAAATTTAATAAAAAAAACCAACTTATTTTAATATCTGTTGGTTTTTAGTAAGATTTCTGTCGAATTTAATATACTTTTAACAATGTGTGCGTCACCTGCAACAAGAAAAGTTAGTGCCAAATTTAATTTCCTTATTACTCACCTAAATCTTTTGACTTATTGAAAAGCCATCATCAATGTTAAAGAAAGTGGTTTCTAGATCGTTATCGTTTTTTAACGCTTCAATAAATTTCTTCATGTTGTTCACCATTGACCTATGCTTATGTGGCACAAAATCACTATTAACATATCCTAAAAGGTTTATATTGTCCGCGAAGATTATTCCTTTTTTATTTAACAACTGCTTTAAATATGGCAAGTATTTTATATACTGTCCTTTTGCACCGTCTAAAAATACAAGGTCAAATCTTTCGCCTGATTTTACAAGATCCTGCAGTGTTTCCAAAGCATCTTGATTGAATAATCTTGTTTGTCTTAAGTAGCCCGCCTTTTCAATGTTTTGTTTTGCTAGCTTAAAACGCTCGCTATCTTTTTCTATTGTGTACATTATAACTGAAGCATTATTTTCAAGCATGGCAATTGTTGAGTATCCTACAGCCGTACCTATCTCTAAAATTTTCTTAACATCTTCCTTGCGAGATATTTCAAGCAGTTTTTTAAGAGTCTTATCTCTAACAATTGGAACATGATTTTCTTTTGCATAGATTTTTAACTGTTCTAAATCCATTTCTATTTCCTTTTGCTTTTCAATGTATAACTACCATTTGCACATTTGATTTTATATAACCGGAAGTCGAACTTGCTTGCAAGAGTGAGACTGATGATCATACATACTAAGTGATGAGTGTGCGTCAGCACACAAATTCGATAGAATTTATTAAAATTTTATGGTAGTAAAATTTTAAAATCACTTAGTATATATTTTCTAAATTAGCCATATCGCATTTTGATAATTACAACAGTAGATTAGTTTAGCATTAATTAATCAAGTGTAACAATAGTCAAAATCATTGGTCTACGCTTTGTTCTTCTAAATATAAAGTTGGATACATTGCGTTTTAGAGAGCTTCTAATTACTGACGGATCAACACCGCGCAGGTCTGACTCTTTTAATGAAGATATTATGCAAGCCTTAGCATCTTGTACAAAACTTTCCTGCTCATCTGCGTATACAACACCACGCGTGATTATAAATGGCTCTCCGCTCACCTCACCTGCAACATTGTTTATATTAACACAAACCACACAAATTCCATCTTCTGCAAGTTGTTTTCGTTCTCTAAGAACATTGCTATCCATATCTCCTATGCCGAAACCATCAACAAGGCGTTGACCTGCCTTAACGAAGCCAACTTCCTTAATAGCATTTGCGCTCATTTCAACTTGCATACCAATAGTAGCTAGCAAAATATTTCTCTCAGGCATACCAAGTCGCATAGCGAGTTCTTTATGCGTCTTTAAGTGCCTATATTCACCATGCACAGGTAAAAAGAATTTTGGCTTTACAAGACTATGCATGAGTTTTAATTCCTCTTGGCATGCATGCCCTGAGGTGTGTACCTCGGCAAGTTCGTCATAGATTACATCTGCACCAAGTTTGTAAAGAGCGTTAATGACATTATAGACATTTTTTTCATTTCCAGGTATTGGAGAAGCAGAAAGAATAACTAAATCGTTCTCTCTTATTTTAAGACTTTTAAACTCGCCCATAGCCATTCTAGTAAGTGCGCTCATAGGTTCGCCTTGACTGCCTGTTGTAAGAATCAATACTTCGTTGTCAGCGAGTTTATCAACCTTTTCAATGTCTATTATATTATCTCTATTAAAGGATAGTTCTCCAAGTTTCATTGCAACTTCACTGACATTGACCATACTTCTGCCAGTAAATGCAATTTTCCTTTTATATTTTTCTGCTATGTCCATTATCTGTTGCATTCTGTGGATATTAGAAGCAAAAGTGGCAACTATTATTCTATTGTTTGCATGATTTTTAATTATTTCGTCAAGCGCTCTACCAACCGACTTTTCACTCATAGAATAACCTTTTCTGCAAACGTTTGTACTTTCACATAGCAAAAGATTAACACCCCTTCTTCCTATCTCTCCCAGTCTTGGAAGATCGGTCATCTCACCATCAATAGGTTCATAATCAATTTTAAAGTCGCCGGTATGAACTACAGTCCCTGCTGGTGTTGTAATACTGAGTGCAAGTGCCCCTGCAATTGAGTGACTAACTTTTATAAACTCTATAGCAAAATTGCCTATTTTAAGCACGTTGCGCGGTTTTACCGCAATTGCACGATATTTAATATCGGGATATTCTTTCATTTTGTTTTCAACAAGAGCCAAAGTCAATCTTGTTCCGTAAATTGGCACATTTATTTGCTGTAAAAAGAAAGGAACTGCACCAATATGATCTTCATGTCCATGAGTAAGCAGGAGTGCTTTGATTTTAGATTTATTTTCTACTAAGTAACTTATATCTGGTATAACTATATCAACTCCAGGTAAGTCATCGTCTGGAAAAGTAAGCCCTGCATCAACAACGACTATCTCATTGTTGTACTCGAATGCTGTCATATTCTTGCCTATTTCTCCAACTCCACCCAGGAATGTTATCTTTAACTTACCAGAACTTTTCTTTTCTTTAGATGTCATATCAGCGTCAATTTCTTGTTTGGCAACAAGATTGCTTGCAACTTTTTGAGTTGCCTTTTCAGGTGTCCTATTTTGCGACCTTATTAAATTTGTTCTTTTTGTAGTTCTTTTAACTACAGTTTCACCTTTATTTAAAGTCTTATCGATGTTTTGCGTTATTGTCATATCTTTTGATTGCATCATTAATAATAAACCTCCTTTATTCAATCAAAATATTAAACGATATTTATTTTATACCGTAAAAAAACATTTTTATCAAGTTAAATTTTTTATGCAGTTTCATTCGCTTAATTAAAAATTCAACACAAAAAAACAATTCATATACATTTTTCATAAAAAAATGCATAAAAAATTTAATTTAAATAAAATTTTTTTCGAAGTAAAATGTAATAATTTTACATTTACATTCTTTTGTACTTACATTTCTCATTGTTTCATAAAAATGTAAATTATAATTAAAAATACTTATAGTTTAGTGAATTGTCTATTACATTCAACCATTTAATTATGCATAAATTGAGAGATAATCAAAGACTCGCAAAAAATCTAATTTTAAATAAGCCATAAAAGATATTTTAATCTCTTTTATAACTAAATAAAAATTAAATTATATACTTTGCATCTTCGATTTTATCAACTTCTTCAAGTTTTTTAGGAGAAAGAATTGTATCAGTATCCACATAAAATCTCATACCTTGACTTGAGAAAAATACAACCATTTCAAAAATATGAACAAGTGGAGAAACAAGCGGAAGTATGATGATGATTGAGTATAATCCAAGAACCATAGATAATACAATAGCCAAAAGGAAAATTATAAAAGCAGTAGAGAAAACTCTTGCTCCTCTTCTTAAAACAGCTCTCATTCCAATTCCAAAAGATTTGGCTATATTTTGATTATAGACAACTTTAGCAGGCGCCCAACCAGCATTAAAAGTTTCTTTGAAAGCCATAAACAAGGATGGTACTATAACAAAAGCGAAAGGCATTATATAATCAAATGCATAGTTATCAACCCTAGTAAGTGCCCACATAGAGAGTAAAATTAAAAAATTGAATGGTATAGCATATAAAACTTTAAGAGAAGAATAGGCAAGTGAAGTTTTCAATGTCTTTAAAAATGTACCTGTAAAACTCTGCTTTTGACATGATGACATAAAGCCATAAAGCATTTCACACATAACAACTCTGCCAATATTGAGAAGAAGTGGCAAAAAGTAAAATGTCAATATGCAGAAGTAGATGCCATAACCAACATTTGTAGTAAAGAGATCTCTAAAGAATATCAAAACAAAATCAACCGCACTTGTAAGTCCATCAGCAAGTTTAGATCCTAAAAAAACGCCTGTATTTGTAACCGATGCAAGACCTGATTGATTTATAGCATTTGTAATGATGCCTAAATATTGATTAAAGAAAACACATAGTAATGCAAAATAAATGGCAATAGATAAAATTTGGTAAACTAAAAGTTTCCAAACTTTATCAAAATTTGCACATAATAATTTTAAAGAGTTTCTAAACATCATAATAAAAATACCGATAGTCTTCTCTATTAAAGATTATATAACATTTTAATTTCATTTGCAATCAAATATATAAGTAAAAATGACAAAATTTTAATTTTTATAGTTTTTTTTAGATTTTTTACTTAATTTCCAATATTTTATAAACTATAAAATCTCCATTTAACTTAACTCTTATTTCATCACCCTTTTTGTGACCTAAAAGAGCAGATCCAACTGGTGACATGTTGCTTATGATACCGTTTGCTGGATCACTTTCAGTAGAGCCAAGAATTTTATATTCTAATTCTTCATCAAATTCTTCATCATAAAGTCTTACAGTTGAGCCTATTTCCACAATCTCTTTAGAAGATTTTTTATCGTCTACAACTTGACAAGACAAAAGAATATCTTCCATTTCAGATATTTCAGCCTCTACCTGTGCTTGTTCTTCTTTTGCGGCATCATATTCAGAGTTTTCTGAAAGATCACCAAATTCGCGTGCAGTACCTATTTTTTTACTTACTTCAACTCGTCTTACGGTTTTGTAATAATTTAATTTTTCCTCTAGTTGTTTTTTACCTTCTGGTGTCAAAATATGTGTCATCGCTATCTCCTTTTCTAGTTAAAACTTTTAAAGTTATCAGTATTATATTATACTCATTTTTAAATAATAAGTCAATGAATTTTAAAATTTTGTATTTTTTTTATTTACTTGCAAAGAATATACATAAAGGAGGAAATATGTTCACTATCATAGCTTTCATTCTTACTCTGCTTGGCTGTATAAATTGGCTCAGCATAGGTCTGTTACAGTATGATTTTGTTGCTGGTATTTTTGGCTATCAAGCAAGCGTATTCTCAAGAATAATCTATATCATCATTGGCGCTGGTGCATTATTTCTAACATTTAAATTAATAAAAGGTAAAGGTGTAATTGCGGTATTTAGTAAAAATAATAAAAAGGACTTAAAAAAGAATATTGATAAAATAGGTAATAAAGATGAAGAAAATCTAGATCATGCTTATAGCAGAGTAAACGCAAATATTGAAGCAGGACGCGATCTAGATGAAAACAGAGATAGTCGCAAGCACAACTATAATAATTATTCAAGGCATGATCATATTGATCACTATGACGGCTACACTGACACAAGCCACAATCATCATTCGTCAGGTAAAAGTTTATTTGATGAAGAATTTAATGATTACGACAGGTGATGAAAATGTTTAAATATCTTTCTTTATTTTATCTTATTTCTTTATTTCTTGGTTGCCTATTTTGCAATTTGTTATTTAACCTATTTTAGAAAAATTCTCAAATAAAATATAGTTATTGAGTTATTAACAAAATACCGATATATACTATTTTTAATTCAAAACTTGGCCTCGCAAGCGAGCAAGACGCCATCTAGCGTCTTTTCTTTGAGCCACTAGGCTCAAAGAAACAATCACTTTTTTGCTCTCACAAAAAAGTGATGCTCGCTTGCCACAAGAAAACCCATATATTTTATTTGTGATAAGTGCTTCCACTTGTTATCATAAAAGCCCTATATATCTGTTCGACCAAAACTACTCTAGCGAGATTATGTGGAAGAGTAATTTTGCCGAATGACAATCTAAAGTCAACCTGCTCCTTCACCTTTTCGCTAACCCCATACGAACCACCTATAATAAAAGTGATTTCACTGTTGGAAAGCGATACTTTTTCAATTTTTTTGGCAAGTTCATTACTCGTAAACTGTTGCCCCTCGATATCAAGCAATATCTTAAATCCTCTAGCAGCCCTTAAGATTTCATCCCCTTCGCCTTCCAGACATTTCTGTATATCAAATTTCTCCTGCTGTGGCAATTCTAAAATCTTGAGTTTACAAAATCTAGATAACCTTTTTCCATATTCACTGACAGCATCAATCCAAAATTTTTCTTTTAAAGCACCTACACATACAATGTTTATATTAATCATATCACACCCAATATAAAAGTTAAAATAGTTACAGCAATAGTCAAAACAAATGTCGCTATAAGTAATATTTTTATCGTAGTATCCATGCTTGTTTTTGTGTTATCTTGCATTAATTTCATATCAATAGTGCTTGAATTCCCAAGAAAGTAATTTGTTTGATGATACATCTTGTCGAATTCATCAAATGGCATAAATTCAGCTAGATTTCCAGAATTTCCATCTTGAATTTTTGCTATATCTTTGAAATAAGAGTCACGCAAGAATTGATTAAAAATAACTTGATTTAATTTTGTAACACTCTTAAGTGATGTTTCTTTAAAAAGTGCCTTTACTAGTGCATTTAGAGCAAATACAAGTAGGACAATAAGTGCAATAACAAAAACTAGCCCTACAAAAGTATTGTTGATAAGATTATAGTCTATCCAGGAGAACATGACACCTAAATTTACTCCATGGAAACTAGAATAAGACATCAGCACGCCAATTCCATTATTAAGAAAATGAACGATTATGGCAGGATAAATATTGTCTGAAATAACAGTTATATATCCCAAAAAGAAGCCTATAATTGTAGCATAAAAGAACTGTTCAATATTCAAATGTAAAAGTCCAAATAATAATCCAGTAATGATGATAGCCTTTTTTGCACCAAGCGTTGAAAAAGATTTCAATAGCATTCCCCTATGTGCTGTTTCTTCACAAATTCCGGGCAATACCGCAGTAACAATTAGATTTACTATGAATAGCCAAAACGGATAACTTGTCATACTTTGAGAAGTAGTAAAATTATAGCCTAAACTTTCCAAAATTAAATTAAAGAATGATGCCACGAAGATATTTAGTATATAAACTATTATGCCTATGATAATTGAATACAAAACCGCTTTCCACGACATCTTTTTAAAACCATAAAACTTTAAAACATTCTTTGGCTTTTCTTTTTGCAAAGCAGAAAATAGAAAAACAGAAACTGAGAATAAAAATCCAATTTGAATAAAGGCATTTAATATATATTTTGAAGCACCACCAAGAGAATTAAAGAGATTAGTAGAAGACAATATTCGAAGCACAGAAAAAAGAACTACAGTTATAAAGTAGCATATAGTCGAATTTTTTATTGTCTTAGTTTTAATATATTTCATCTTAATCCTTTAATAAATTTTGTCGAATTTTGTCATGTTTATTAAAAGCAAATAAACTCATAGGACAATTGAAGACCTTTTCAAATAGTCATTAATATTTATATTTTAATTTATCCATCTATATAACTAATTTCAAACTATCGAAACAAAATTTCGAAATAATTTCATATAAAAATTATGTTCATATTGTCTAGAAATTACCACTCTATTTTCATGCTTATAGAACTATCGGCTTTATATTAATTAAACTGGCAGATAATATTCTAATTAATAACGTATAGCAAAATAAAAGCGCCTATTTAAAAATTCATTATAGTGAAAATTAGGAAAAATAAAACTGATATACCTATAGATACATAGAAAACTATTGGTATCTTGCCATTTTCTTTTTCTATATTATCTTTAGATTTATGCTTAAAATAATATCTGTCTAAAAGAAAAATACTCAAAATGGTAAGAAGTAATAAAACAATTGCTATCAAATAGAACCACCACTCTCTAGGCAGTGCCACAGACCAACCTGTCATATTTTGTATGAAATTTAGCAGTACTACCAAGAAATTATTTGTAAAATGAATGATGACTGAGGATATTAAAGAACCTGAACGAACTACAGCCCATGCCATAATTGAGCCTAGTAAAAATGGATAAATCAGTTGTTGCAAATTTTGATGCATTAATGCAAAGAGTATTGCCGAAATAAATATTGATGCTATATCATTAAACCGCGTTCTTAAACCATTAAGGATAATCCCTCTAAATATAAGCTCTTCGCCAATTGCGGGTAATATTGCCAGCACAAAAACAGATAAAAAGAAAGTTCCCCAGCTTGTAGGATTGATACTAGTTGAAGCCATGTTATAACCAAGTGAAATCAACAAATCATCAATAATAGAGATGAAATATTGAATTCCAAATAAAGAAATCACCCCTACTACAATCATAATCAAATAGGTATGCCATTTTAAATTAAATTTAAGATTAATTGCCTTAAAATCTATTTTTTGTATTTTGTTATAGACAAGATATATGCCAGCATAACATAAAATCGAAACAATGCTATAGGCAGTCATAAACCACATATTGTCTGTAATAACGCCAGCTTCAATCCCGCGTGCACCTGCAATAACATTTGCTATCATGGAAAAAACTAAAGAAACAAGGATAGGCAAAATTAAGGCAAACAAAAAAACATTGCCACTATCCTTTAAATTATAAATATTTCTCGAGTATACCACTTGTTTTTCTAAATTTTTATTTTCATAATTACTCATTATAACACCTATTATTAAGTATTATACTATATTTCTTATTAAAAGACAAGAAAAGTAAAATAGATTTAAGAAAAGAAAAATTTAAAAAATGAAGTATAAAAATATAGCATGTGAAATAAATATTGCAAGAAGTTAAAACAAAGAAATTAAATAAAAAAATTAAAAAATAAAAAACATTCTTAATAAACTACCTATTGCTAAACAATAAAATTAATCATATGTGACAAGAAACCCTTTTTCTATACTAGGATAAAAATTAAGAAGCCTTATTAAAAATCTGCCGATTTTCAGGGAACCCATGTCTCACCCACTATGGGTTCGACTCCCACCTTGATTACATAAAAAAAAGATTTACATATCGCATAAATCCTTTTTTAAAACTTTGACTCTCACTGGTGCGGGCGGTGGGAGTCGAACCCACACGGTTTCCCACTTGCCCCTTAAACAAGCGCGTCTGCCATTCCGCCACGCCCGCACATTTCTTTCTTTACCGTATTATTATATTTTTATATCACAAATTTGTCAAGTGTTTTTTTAAAATTTATTTCTGTTTTTTCAGATTTATTATTTAATAACTTTTTTTGGTAATGTAATATATGAATTGTTTATATTGTAAAATCTTTATAGATGTATAGTATTGTAAAAGATAATTTATATTTGCTCAATATCTAGTATGAAATATATGCATACCACATACCATATATTCGTTTTAACATTTCTCTTATTTTCAGCATAATAAATACAAAGGAGAGAGGAATGAAAAGTATTTTCAATATATTAAATAATCAACCAAACAACTATTCCAATATACAAAATTGTAGAGCAGATATAA
>CALVNK010000029.1 GCA_944349615.1 uncultured Clostridia bacterium | reverse complement strand
ACATTTGGGGATGTGCTAAGAGAGAAAAACTGGAGCATATATAAAATTCAAAAGATGTTAAGACACTCGAAAGTAACGACTACGCAGATTTATTTATCAATGGATGAAAACCCTGCATTAGACCTTAAAAATGACATCGACGAAGTGTTTGATGAGCCCGATGAAGAACCTGAAAATAAACCTAAACGAAGAAATAAAGACTTTGAAATGTAAAGAAAAAGGAAGCGATTTGCTTCCTTTTCTAAACCTAAAATCCTGTGCCTATTCCTGTGCCTATGTGCCAGTTTTATACTAGTTTATGTTAGTCAATGTTAGTATTTTGCATTTTTTGAGAAAAATGAGTTTATGTAAAAAAATAGTCCTAAAATCCTGTGCCTATTTTTAGAAAAAATTTAAAAAATAGGCACAGACAGGAAATTTGATTTTGCATAAAACAATGAAAAAACCCTGAATTTATCAGGGTTTTAGACTGGTAGAGATGAGTGGACTCGAACCACCGACCCCCACCTTTTGAACGGAGCCAAAGGCGGAGTGATTGATGTTAAGGGTGGTGCCACCCTGGCAAAGCATCGCTTTGCGCTTGCCTACGGCAAGCATAAGGTGGGGAAAATAAAAAAGAGTGAACTATCCGTCCACTCGTAACCTTTGGTAGAGATGAGTGGACTCGAACCACCGACCCCCACCTTATCAGGGTGGTGCTCTAACCGACTGAGCTACATCTCTATATATTGTGGTTAGGCTTAAAAGACAAATCTCTTTAAAGCACTTTTAACCCTTCATCAAGGTTTGCAGTTTGTATTATATATGATTTCTTCTTTTTTGTCAACCATTTTTATAAAAATATTATAACTAAAATAACTTAATTGTTGGCCTATCCGAATATTATCTTAAAAATTTTATCGAAATCTTATACATATTTCTATTTTAGTGAAAATACTATTCAAACAATTTTATTAGATTTTTCATTAAAATTGACAAAAAATTTGTTAAATTTACAAAAATTGTTTACAATAATTTAGGTTATAAAAAGGGGTAATTTTAAGAATCCACAAGTCTTTTGTTGGCAACATTTAACATATCTTGCAGTAATGATAACTTATGATTGTTGGCGGTGTACTTATTAAACTTTACGCTAAAAGTGAAAAAGTAAAATTATAACAGTCAAGGTGATAGCAGGCGTGCTTTTGGCACTTATTCTATGGAATAGAATAGCAATTGCAGTAAGTGACAAAAACTGGTTAAAACTTATTCCTGACATGTTTTATGGCATGAGTTCACTTGTTTTGTGACTTGCAGTGCTTTTAGGCAAGAAAGATAATAATGTTTTACATTTTATTTTTATATAGCATTTGTCGGCGACATCTTGACAATAATTTATCCCCTCTGACCGTTTGGCTTCTTGCTGTTATATTCATAGCAGTCTATATTATATTCTTTGTGATCTATGAGTACTCTAAGAAAAAAATAGCAACTAAAAAATTAAAACATGAAAACAATACAGATGTAAATGGAATATTAGAAGATAAAAGTATAATAATAGATGAAAATCATGATTTAAATAAAGAAAATGACAAAAAATATTAAAAACTCATTTTTAATATATTCAAATTATAATTTTTTAATAAAAAGAAGCACAGATATTGATTTAAAAGTTGCGCTTCTCTTTGTATATTAAAAAATGTTATTCCTTGCCATAATTATTTAATATGGTTAAAACCTCTTTGATTTTGTCAATAGCTTCATCAAGTAGATCTTCTGTATGGTCTGCGGTATAACTTGTTCGCAATAGACTCTGTCCAACAGGGGTTGCTGGAGATATAACCGGATTGACATAGACTCCTCTTTCAAGTAGCATTTTGCATGCTATGAATGTCTTGTCATCTTGATATGTATAGATAGGAATGATAGGCGTCTTACTATCCATAATATCTATCCCTTGTTTTTTCAAGCCAGCTCTCATATAGTCACTGTTATGTCTTAATCTTGCCACCCTTTGAGGTTCTGCCTTCAAAATATCAAGCGCCTTATTGGCACAAGCAACATTGGCAGGCGTCATGCTTGCACTGAAGATATATGGTCTAGAGTTGTGTTTAAGGTATTCAATAACATCCTTTTTACCAGCCACATATCCACCAAGCGATGCAAGTGACTTTGAAAAAGTTCCCATATATATATCGATATCATCTTCCATATCGAAATATTCGCCTGTACCACGACCATGTTTGCCAAGCACACCAAGTCCGTGTGCGTCATCGACCATAACTCTAGCATTATATTTTTTTGCAAGTTTACTAATTACAGGTAGATTACAGATGTCTCCACTCATGCTAAACACGCCATCGGTGACAATTAAAATACCGCTTTCTTTTGGAACGGAAGCAAGTTTTCTTTCAAGATCTTCCATGTCATTATGCTTGTACCTAAGCATCTTGCCATAACTGAGTTTGCATGCATCGTATATACTTGCATGATTTTCTTTATCACATACAACATAGTCATTTCGTCCAACAAGTGCACTTATTGCACCGAGATTGCTTTGAAAACCGGTACCAAACGTCATAGCAGCTTCCTGATGCAAAAATTCAGCAAGTTCATTTTCAAATTTGATATGAAGATCTAACGTGCCATTCAAAAATCGCGACCCAGAACACCCACTGCCATATTTTTCAAGCGCTTCAATTCCCGCCTTTTTCACCTCAGGATGAGAAGTCAAGGCAAGATAGTTGTTTGAGCCAAGCATAATCGTCCTCCTGCCTTCCATGTTTACAACTACATCCTGGCCAGAATATATTTGATGAAAATATGGATATATTCCTTTATCTTTTACTACTTCGTATATTTGTGTTTTGTTTACTTTATCGAACAAATCCATATATTACTCCTTTTACAAAAGATAGCATATAACAAAAAAAATAGCAACTATATTTCAAAAGTTTTTAAAATTATTTTTTCTGATTTATAATTGCTGTTTCGCTTATAAATAAAGGAGAATAGACATTTTTGTTCGTAAGAAATAAGAAAATGTTTTTTTTGGCAATTTTTGTGGATCTTGCCTTATTTTAAAGCTAATTCGTAACTTTTTCTAATTAAGTCATATACTTGACAAATATTTTCAACTGAGTCAAGCTTAATTGTTATCCAACTCTTTTTATTCATGTGATACGCGGGAAAAAAGATCTTGTTGTCGATAAGCTGTTCTGCTTGCTCGCATTTAATTCGAATGTCAATTATTTCAATTTCACCCTGCTTTGCAAGACCGATTTTGTCGGCCGGGAGTTTAATAAAAAGTATAAACCATTTTTGATTATCACATCTTCTGCATATTGCATTGTTTGAAAATTTCGGCCATAAAAATTCGAGAGGTGAATTAAATTCACGCTTTACAAATTCTATTATCTTTAAGGTGTTGTCACCATGAAAGACATCGTAGTCAAAGCACTTTTGCCCAATATCAGAAAGCAAATTCAAATACTCCTGTCTCACCTTTCCGACAAACGCTCCCTGCGACTGCATGGACAGGTGCAGAGTGTACAATTCGCCAGTCTCGATTTCACAAACAGAAGCCTCAACATGATTGTCCTTAATTTTGACAACGATATTGAATTCTCCGTCCATGATTTGCCTTTGATAAAAGAAATGGTGTTTTTCTTCAACAAAACCATATTTTAAAAGCTTTTCTTTGTCTGCCTTTTTGTCTTTAAAAATCTTTTCTAAAATCTCGTCCATAATCTATTCAAGAATATTTTATCATATATTTAATTAAATTCCAATAAACTTTTTTGCTTGATTTGACAAAAATCAAAATATTGCATAAAATAAATGAAAATAAAAGGAAAGATATGATAAAAGACAAGATAGAATATTTAAGTCATTTTATAGGAAACACACCACTTATAAAAATCAGCGTAAAATATGCAGGGACTATAAAGGATATATTTGTCAAATGTGAATGGTATAATTTTTCTGGCTCTGTTAAGGATAGGGCTTCTTTGGGCATGCTTAAAAATTATACAAAAATAGAAAATTGCAGAGAGTTGTGTGAAGTTACAAGCGGAAACATGGGAATTTCTTTGTCAGCACTAGGCGCCTATCTAGATATAAAAGTGACTATATTTATGCCAAAAAGTATGAGTGAGGAGCGTAAAAAACTTATTTCACTATATGGCGCAACACTTATACTTTGTGACGACTTTGCCGATTGTTTTGAAAAGGCAGAAAAATATGTGAGCGAGCATAACGCTTTCTATTGCAGACAATTTGAAAATAGAGATAATATGCTTGCGCAAAAAGCATTAGGTTACGAAATACTAAGCGAATGCAACGCAAAATGTTTTGTCAGCGGTGTCGGCACATCAGGGACACTCTCTGGCGCTGGCGGAGTTTTAAAGGAGAATGGCTATAAAATAGTGGCAATCGATCCTGCATCCTCTTCACTGCTTACTCTTGGCTATAGCAATGGTAAACACAAGATACAAGGCTTAAGCGATGGCATCATGCCAAAACTATACAATAAAAATTTAGTTGATCAAATCATTCCTATCACCGACGAAGACGCAATCGCTATGGCACAAAAACTGAATGCAATCGGCATTCCATGTGGAATTTCAGGTGGAGCAAACTTTTTGGGTGCGGTTTTGTGCGATGAAAAATCGGTTGCAACCATTTTCCCTGATGACAACAAAAAATATCTCTCAACAGATCTTGCAAAAAAATCGCCTACAGCTTTGGTTGACCAAATAGAGATTTTAATTTAAAAAACACTTAAATCGTTTAAAACATTTAAAATATTTAAAATTTTCAAAAAAAACAAATAAAACTTAAAAAGATATGGCACTTTGCTTCAAAAACCATATCTTTTTTTAAATATTATCTTTAACTTTATAATTATTTTCAAATTTCTTTTTATAGTCTATAGAGTAACTATATCTTGGCTTAAGTTTATAAGTTTTCTTAAGAATATTTAAACTTGAAACCTTGCAATCTGGAAACTTTTCAAATAACTTGTCAAGAGAAAGTTTTTTCTCTTTTAATATTTTCTTCAGCACTTCCATGACCAGATGAGCATCGTCACAACTCTTGTGCAAGGTTAGTTTTGAGTTTATATTGAGTTCTTCCATCATCTTACTTAGAGATTGCAAATGATCTTTTTTGTATATTGTCTTATATAACTTTTGACAATCAAACCCTTGAAAATCAATCAGTGGCAACCTATATTTTTCGCATGCAAATTTCAAATAATAGATATCGCTTGCCATGCTATGACCAAAAACCATATTGTTGGGATTTGATAATAACCTCTTTATTTTGCTGTAATAATGTTTAAAAATTGGCTGTTTTTTAAAAGTAAGTTCGCTATAGGCAAGTTGTATTTTAGGCTTTTCACCCTTCTTTGCAAGAATGAAAGGGGCATTTGGATTTATTAGCAAATCTTCCTTAATCAATATATTAAAATTGTTGTCAACAAGTAAATAGCCAAATGAACATATATCATGACCATTACTGCATTCAATATCAAAAAAAAGTAGATTTTTCATGCAAATATTGTAACAAATATCCACATTTTTAAAAAGAAAAATAGCGAAAATTTATCATAATTTATTAAAAAATGATATATTTTCGCTAAATTTGCCTAATTTTAATTAAATTTTTCACATATTGGATATTTTTTGTATTTTTCACAAATTACATTGTTAAGGATTTCTAGTACTGCAAGCCTTGCCTACTGCCACTGGGCAGGGAGCGTGCGATTTTCTTTAAACCAATCACTGTCTTTAAGCACAAGGTCGCTGACTGAGCAAGAGACTTTTGCCACACCTTGACTAAAACTTAAGACAATGTTGCCGTTTAGCGATTTGACGGTATAGGACTGCGATCCGCCTTCGTTTGTGGTGATTGTGTCCACAACAGAAGGAACATAGATCTTGTCGGTATATGGTGCGATGTTGTCGATAAACTCCTGTGTCGGAAATTGATTTTCAGGCGTATCGGTGTACTCAGGCGTGCCTGCACAACAACAAACCACAACATACTCAGGCTGAATAACTGATAAAAGCTCTTTGGTGTTTGAAGTTCTTGAGCCGTGATGCGCACCCTTATAGAATACACACTGTGGAAGAGAGTTTTTGCCAGAATAATATTCAAGCAAATGCTCTTCGCCCTTTGCCTCTAGGTCACCTGTGAAAAGATAATGACTGTCGCCTTGATTGAACATTAAGCATACAGAATAATTGTTTTCATCGCTTGACGAATTTTTATAGTAGTAGTTGTACAATATTTCCATCTCGACGCCTTCAGAGATTTGATAGACTCTTTGAGCGCCGTTCTCTTCATTGTAACATTCAAGCGCAGTATAGTGAATAGTACCTCCCTCGACCTTTTTATCTACATTTTCCCTATAAGTTTGATAGGTCTGTGTGGTAGAATTTGTCATCGGAAAATCTATAATCATATCTATATCATAATATTCAAGTACTCCCACCTGAGAAGATGTCCCATTAAATGCAGAGATATGATCACGGTCGGCATGAGTTGCAATGACATATTCAAGTTTGCCATCAGTCACATACTGATCTACATATTCGATAATCGCCCCAGCACTGTTTGAGCGCGAGCCTGCATCAATGAGAATATCAGTATCTCCGCTTTTGATGTAAATGCAATCGCCTGTATATTTATTGCCAAGTTCCATGACATGAATATTAAAATCACCAAAGGATAGTTTTTCGCTTTGTAAGGATAGTTTTTCGCTTTGTGGTGCATTATTTAGGATATAATATCCGCCACCAAGTAAAAACCCAATTATTATCGCAAGTATAGACAAGATTGAAGTGATTATAACTACTTTTTTATTCCCCATCTGCCACCTCCTCGCTTATAATGGTGACATATCTATATATCGTAATATCCTTGTATAGAAAATTTGAATATTCATATTTGATATAATATTGCCCAACACTAGAATAGTCGATGTTGTTTTCGGCGACAATCTCGCCTGACATATCTCTGCCAAAGAAGACCGCCTTTGCGCCTTCATCTTGGTAGGACTGACCAAGTGTGAGAGTGATGTATTTTTCTCCTATAAGTTCAAAAGTATCATTTTCAGTAAGTGTCTTTACAGTAAAATATCCGCCAAAAATTCCAACTGCAAAGAGTGCAATTACAACAATAAAAGCAAACGGATGCTTTTTCTTTACCTTCTCTATATTCTTTTTTAATCTTTTTGCCATAATCTTCCTTTGTATATCTTTATTTCGAAAATAAACCTTACATTACAAAATAACACGAGTGAGTTTATATGTATATATATTATATATGAATTATAATGAAAAGTAATTTAATTTTCAAGTAAAATTTATAATTGTGGCAAGATTTTCTTTGAAAACATATATATTACCATACAAAATAAAATGGAGGTATAATGGCAAACGAAGATTTTTACATAGGCGCCAATGATGAACATGGCGTCAATCCGCCAACGGTCGGAAAGCGTACACCGTATATTGAAAGGCTTGGCAGACAGATCTATGAGAATGAATTTAATCGGCAGGCGAAAAATAAATTCATTGAAGCCTGTATGCGACAAGATTTCTCAGTCTATGATGTCAAGCCAGAACTGCAGGACATCTCAATTTCAGAACGAGTAAGGCGAATAAATTCTCAAAACTTGACCTTGCTTGTAACTTTTGCCTACAATGCGTATGGCGAGCAGTTTAACTCGGCAAGCGGACTTGAAACCTTTTATTCGACCTTAAATCCTAAGGCAAGTCAGTCTAGGACGCTTGCACAGGATCTATATAATAGACTTATTCAAGGGACAGATCAGAATGGGCGTGGTGTCAAGAATTTGGATATCGGCGTTTTGTCAAGTGTCAACTGCACCTCAAGTTTAATAGAGGCAGGCTTTATGACAAACTATGACGAGGCAATGCTTATGTTAAATCCGCTATTTCAGACCGAAGTTGGAGAAGAGGCTTGTCATGGAGTTTGTGACTTTTTAGGCGTAGGATATATTCCGCGTGACAACCTGTCCGTCTATCCCCTTTTAAGAGAAGGCTCTAGAAATAACTTTGTATACCTGCTTCAGTTTATTCTAAACAACGATTACGGCTACAATCTTTCAGTAGATGGCATTTTCGGCAATAATACCCTATCGGCAGTTCGCGATTTTCAGTCAAATAATGGACTTACTGTTGACGGACTTGTCGGCAACAATACTTGGACTTTTCTTCTCAATCTGCCACCATATCCACTTTTGAGAGAAGGGGCGCGCTCCTCTTACGTACGCTTCCTTCAAAATTTGCTTCAAAGCAAGTTTATTCCTACAGGAAATATTGATGGAATATTTGGCAGTCAAACTCTTAATGCGGTGAGAGCCTTCCAACAAGAAAACAATCTTATTGTTGACGGACTTGTCGGCAACAATACATGGAATGCTCTGACTTCTATGTAAATCGGCATTCAAATACAGAGAAAAAATTTTCTTTACTATTTAATTAAAAATGCACCTTTGAGTTTATACTCAAACAAGGTGCATTTTATTTTAGAATAAAAATTTTTACTTATAGAAGGCACAAAAAGCTTGATATGTGCTGTAGAGATCGGCTTTGGATATCAGCTCATAAGGCGAATGCATGGAGATGACAGGCACGCCAATATCCACCGTATCAATATTGAGATTTGCGATATATTTTGCAACTGTACCGCCACCGCCGAGATCTACCTTGCCAAGTTCAGCCGCCTGCCAAACAACATTGTTGTCAGCAAAGATCTTTCGAATTGTGCCGACCATTTCAGCAGAAGCATCACTTGAATCACTTTTTCCGCGAGCACCTGTAAATTTGCTCATACAAGTTCCGCATGAGAGTATTGCTGAATTAGTCTTTTCAAAGACGTCAGGGAAGTTTGCATCAAAGGCCGCAGTGACATCAGCAGAGATACACATAGAATTTGCTCGCACTTTTCTTACATTTTTATTAAGGGCAGAACATATTTCCTCGATTATATCTTCATAGACCTTGCACTTCATTCCGGTGACACCCTCACTTCCTATCTCTTCCTTATCAACAAGTAGACACATGATTGTATGCTTTGAATTTGTCATATCAACTATGCTTTGAAAAGCAGGATATGCACAGACTCTATCATCATGACCATATCCGCCTATCAACGATCCATCAAACCCAACATTTCTTGCTTTGAAAGCAGGCACGCAGGAAAGTTCGCTACTCAAGAAATCTTCTTCGGTCATGCCGTACTTTTCATTTAAGATTTTCAGCACCATGCGTTTAATTTTGTCATTCCCATCAGTCTTTAATGGTTTTGCCCCTACTACGATATTCAGCTGTTCGCCCGATATAACCGCTTTGGCTTTCTGCTCCATTTGATTTTGACCTAGATGAGGAAGAAGGTCATTTATATAGAATACAGGCTCGTCATCCTTCTCGCCAAGATTGATTTCCACCTTTTTACCGTTCTTTAATACAACAACGCCATGCAAGGAAAGCGGAATTGCAGTCCACTGATACTTTTTGATACCACCATAGTAGTGTGTCTTTAGAAAGCAAAGTCCATCACTTTCATATAGTGGCACCTGCTTGATATCAATTCGCGGACTATCAATATGCGAAGCAACTATTCTTATTCCGTCTTTTTCTATGTCATTATCGCCTACATGAAATAATACAATGCCCTTACCGCGTACATTGTAGAAATAGTTTCCGCCCTTTTCAATTTTATCGCCAAAATTAAATTCTTTAAAGCCCTTCTCTAAGGCTTGACCTTTAAAAAATTCAAAACTTTCACGCTCTGTTTTACATTCATTCAAAAAATTTATATAACTCTGCGCAAAACTATCAACCTTTTTTAAAGTTTTGTCGTCCACACTTTCATAAAAATTTTTCTTTACATAACTATAATCTTTTGGTTCTTTTTTATTGTTGACTCCTAAATTTTCCATTTTATCCCCCTTTATTTGACTTTTTAATGCATCTTTTAAGATTTTTTCATGTTTTTTTGTCGAATTTTTGATGATTTTAATTTTTTGAGCTTATCTTTCAATATTAAGTTTTCCATTTTTAATTGAAATATGCGAAGTTGTAATTTACTTAGTGCGCAAAAATTTTCTTTGACTAAATACTCGTCAAGTTTTTTTAGTTCAACCTCCACTATCTCTATATACTCACCTGTTTCAAGCTTTTGACTTTCAAAGTGATCAACCTCAGCCTGATAAAACTCTAGACTTTCATCGCTCATGCCAGCACTTGAATAGGCTGAGGTTTCAACCTTTTCAATATTTTTGGCAACTGCACCGATCTCTTCTAAAAGTTCTCGCCTTGCGCTATCGCAAGGATCTTCTCTCTCGTCGACAAGACCAGACGGCAACTCGTAGATTTGTTTCGCAATAGGAAATCTAAATTCGCGTATCAGATATACAAAAATTTTTCCATCTTTTTTTAGATATGGCAAGATTTTAATTGCATCAACTTTGCCCGCAACCCCTAAAAACGCTGGGCTATCCTTTCGCGAGACAATCTCGTATGTCTTTTCTCCCTTTTCGCCTTTGAAAGAGGCCTTGTACATATTTAAAAATTTTCCATCGTAGACTTTGCTATAGTCCTTAAGCTGTATTTTGTCCATTAGTTTTTCATTTCCTTTTTTATATTGTCAAGCCACTTTTCTATCGTCTTTATCGAGTCCACAAGCCTATCTCCGTCATAGTGCAGATATAGTCCTTGTTTTACTATAGCATTCTTGGCAAGCTTTTCTATATCCCTAAAGATATGTCCTTTCCATCCACTGCTTGTAGTAAATGGATAGATAATTTTTCCTGAAAGGTCATGGTTTTCAAGAAAAGTTTTCACAGCAGGGGCAAATGTATACCACCAGATAGGACAGCCGAGCAAGATGAAATCGGCGTCTTGAATATTTTGATTGATCTCATTTATTTCAGGCGAAAAGTTTTGTTCAATCTGTCTTTTACCTTGCTCGATGATATCCTCTTGCAAATAACCTTCTTTTGTTTTAATTTCGCAGATTTCAATTCCCAGATATTCTGCCATAAAAGACGCGATTTGCTTAGTATTTCCGCTATGTGAATAATAGACTATAACTCCTCTCATATCACACCCTCTATAGATTGATTATAACACAATTTTTGAATTTTCATTGCATTTTTAAGTTGTTTTTAAAGATTTTATTTGATTTTTGCTGTTTTTTTCAAATTTTTTAAATTTTAAGTAAATTATTAAAAGCATGGCAAAAAGTTTGTTCTGCCACGCCCTAAAAATTCAATCATTGTATAGTTATTTCTTCAACTGCATGTTTTTCTTTTCTCTTTTTAAGTTTGATCTTGTCAGAGTTATACATAAGTGCACGCAGGCTGTTTAGAATTGCAATGAGTGTTACTCCAACATCGGCAAAGACTGCAAGTGCCATTCCTGTCACACCAAGTGACCCTAAAAGCAAGAATAAAAGCTTGACGCCAAAACTAAAAACTATGTCTTCAAGCACGATATATCTTGTCTTTCTTGCAATCTTGATTAAAGATGCAACCTTCTCGGGATCATCGTTTGCAAGCACAACTCCTGATGCTTCCTTGCTTGCGCCGTTGCCATTTATCCCCATGCTTATGCCAACATTTGCAAGTACAAGCGATGGCGCATCATTTATGCCATCACCAACATAGCCGAGAGTATGCTCTTTCTTCGCCTGCTCAATAAAATTATATTTATCTTGTGGCAAAAGTTGATAGCGATAGTCTATATTCAGTTTCTGTGCCACCTTCTCCACTGTTTCTTTATTGTCACCAGAAAGCATAACGCTCTTTATACCAAGTTCGTTTAGTTTGCCTATCGCATGCATTGCAGATGGCTTTATCTCATCTTGACAATGAATTATACCTATCCTCACGTCATCGCGATAAACTTCAACAATTGTTCCATGAAGAGAATTGTCTTTTCTGCCAACAAAAAACTTATGATCTTCAAACTCGAAAGCAACTCCACTTCCCGCAATTTCTTTAAAAGAATTTACTTGTTTAAGCCCCCTTTCATTCTCGCGCAAGATGGCGCTTGCAAGCGGATGATTTGAATTCTGCTCGCCTAGACTTGCATAATAGATGACATCTTGCTTTTCAAACTTGCTGTCAAAACACTCAATTTCAGTAACCTTAAATTGACCACTTGTGAGAGTCCCCGTCTTATCAAAAGCGACAAGAGATATCTTTGCACTTTCATCTAAGTAATTTGAGCCTTTAACAAGTATACCACGCCTTGACGCGTTGCCAAGTCCTGAAAAATAGGCAAGTGGCACGCTTATAGCAAAAGCGCATGGACAAGACACAACCAGGAAGATCAGTCCGCGATAAATGGCTGTGTCAATATTTTTTGTCACTGCCCAGACTATGCCCCATACTATAATTGAAAGAATTATCACGCCTAAAGTATACCATTTTGTAATTTTTGATATAAAAGTCTCTGTTTTACTCTTGTTTTGAGATGCATTTTCTATAAGCTGTAAAATCTTTGAAGAAGTCGAGTCCTTTTCAAGTTTGGTGGTTCTTATCAAAAGCACGCCGTCTAAAACAATACTACCAGACAGGACTTCCTCGCCTTCCAAAATATGTCTTGGCAGACTTTCACCTGTCAGGCTTTGAATGTCAAGACTTGCATTTCCACTGATAACAACTCCGTCAAGAGCTACTCTATCACCTGGTCGCACCTT
>CALVNK010000028.1 GCA_944349615.1 uncultured Clostridia bacterium | reverse complement strand
CGGACGTGACTGGAGTTCAGACGTGTGCTCTTCCGATCTGTTATATGTATATTCCAGCCTCTTACACAGGAAGATCTTGTCAAGATTGCAAAAATTCTCATATCTAATATAAATAAGAGATTGAAAGAGAAAAACCTTTCTCTTAAGATCACAGAAGATGCTCTTGAATTTATCGTTAAACAAGGCTCTAATTCTGAATATGGCGCAAGACCACTCAAGCGCTATATCCAACAGGAGATTGAAGACCAAATAGCAGAAAAAATCTTGCTTGGCTCGCTGAAAAATCAAGGCGAAATTGTGATAGACGAGGAAGATGGAAAACTTACATTTGAAAATGATTAAAAGTAAAAAATATATATAAAATTAATCAATATATTGCCTAAATTGCTTTGAAAATAAATAAAATTTTGCTAAAATCATACTAGGAGGAACATTATGAGAATTGACATAATAGAAAGAAATGGCTTTACAGTAAGCCAAAGATTAGACAGAATTTTAAGGGAGAAACTTGCCAAACTTGAAAAATATTTTGATGGTGATGTAAATGCCAAGGTTGTTTGCATGAAAGAAGCAAAACTTGAAAAACTTGAAATTACTATCACAAGCAAGGGTGTGCTTTATAGAAGCGAAGTTGCATCTGATAATATGTATAATAATATTGATCTTGCACTTCCAAAACTTGAAAAACAGATTGTTAGAAACAGCGAAAAGAAGAAAAATATCAAAGCAAAAGGCTCAAAACAAGAGAATTTCTTGCCATTTGAGTTTATAGAAGAAGAACCTGAAGAACTTCCTGCAATCTACAAAAAGAAGACCTTTGATCTTGATCCTATGCTCATCGATGACGCAAGATTTGCAATCGAAAGACTTGGTCATGATTTCTTTGTATTCTTAAATGCTGAAACAGGGAAAATAAACATACTTTATAAAAGACGCGATGGCAAGTACGGTTTGATTGACCTTGTATATTAAAATTGATCGAAAACCTTGAGTTTAATCTCAGGGTTTTTTGTTGATCAATATTGATCATTATGGCATTACTACTGGATATTTATATTGTTTTTTGCCGATAGATCTTGATTATTAAATTATTTATGTTATAATACTCCTAAGGTGAAATATGAAAATTAAAGATATTATTTGCGGTGTAAAAAATATAACGCCATATACACAAAACAACATTAAATCAAACATTGAAACCTATGACCTTGTTTATATTGACAAGGCGCCCGCCGAATTTACTGATCCTGATAAAAATGTTGAGCTTGAAAATCCTCAAGTTACAGATTATCACATTCTATGTTGCCGAAGGGCAAGACCTATCACTTTCAATGTAGGTACTTATGTCTATGGCAATTATTATTTAAGATCACAATTTGACAACAGGGTCAGTATGGTCATTTATTTTAGTGATCTGCGTACTTGTGAGTGTGATCATTATATATATGGTCTAAAACCAATTATGCATTTTGATATTGAAAAGTACTTGCAGTTACGAAAAGATTATAAGGTTAATACAGGTATAAATTTAAAAGAAAAGGTGTTCAGGCGAGATGCACATCATGTTTTGCAACTTGGATATTATCCTCAAAGTTTCGTTGGCGAAGATTTAAATGAAAAGCTTGAAAATCTTTACAGTAATGCAAAACTCTCGCCGACAGGGAAGCAGTATCTTTATAGAACTAATTACAACAAAGATACCAAAAAAATGAACTTTTCTTTTAATAGTGAGTTTGAATATGGTTGTGAAAGATATGTCCGTACCTTAGTTGAAGAAGATGACCTTATTCTCAATGATTTAACAGAGTATAATAAAAACTTTGCATGGGTGAAAGTTGAACCTATTGAATGGGAAATAATGAATTATGACCAACTGCCAAGATCCTTGAATAAATATGGGGACGAAAGCGCAAAACAGATGATAGTGCGAAGTGACAAATTATTCTGTGGTGGATTGCCATTCTTTCCAAACTATAAAGAAATGTTTTGCACTGCATGGCAAAACAGCACAATTCGTGCCTATCTCAATGGGTTGAATATGGAAACCATTTGGACTCCAAACGGCGACAAAACCTTTAGGGGAAGCCACATGTCCTATGCATCGAATAAGGGCGGGAATTTCTCGGGCAAATTCAATTTTTTAGAGGAAATCGGTTTCAATGATGAACTTGAAAAGATCATGCTAAAGCCAGAGCCAAAGTCACAAGATAAAATAGAGAAAAAAGAAGATGTTGAATTAGAAAAGAAAAAGGCAAATTTTAAAGAAAGATTGTTTAACTTTCTTAATGAAAAAAACAAATAGAAACAAAATAAAAACTTGTATGTAGATTTGTAAAATCAAATCATGTACAAGTTTTTTATTGCCAAAGTATTGGAATTAAATAAAAAATCTCTCTTTTTTATTTGAGAGATACTTTTTAGTTTGCTTGTGATTTAAGTTCATCGAGCAGTTTTGCAAATCTAGCCTTCTTTCTGTTTGCACTGTTTTTGTGAATTACGCCATCACTGACAGCCTTATCCATAACAGAAACAACTTCAATATACGCTTTTTCTGCATTTTCAACTTCTTTATTTTCAATGCAAGCTTTGAACTTTTTGACAAAAGTACGCACTTTTGTTTTAACTGCTTTATTTTCCAAAGTTTTCTTTTCAATAATACGAACTCTTTTTTCAGCTGATTTAATATTTGGCATGTTTTTTCTCCTTTAGATTTCTTATTCTCACAAATTATAGCATAGTCAAAACTTAAAATCAAGTAAAATAAATATTTTTTTTATAATTTGTGCAAAATATTGTTATGTATGACTTAATAGATGAAAGTGGAAAAGATTTTTTAGGGTATGGCTACAAGGTGACAAATGATAAAAAGTTCCCTTTGACATATTCTTCTTTATCAATAAAAAATAAAGAAGAAAGCAAAAAACTCCAGATGGACGAAGGAGAATACTTTATTATAAATTGTCCTTCGCTTTATTATGAAGGCTATGATCTAGATCTAAAAATCGAAGACAAACTCCATGAAAAAATGCTACAATTTTTAAAAATTTTAAAATTAAATAACAATTCAAAAGTGCTTATTGTAGGGCTTGGCAATCCAGATATCGCCTGTGACAGTTTAGGTAAAGTTGTATTTGATAGAGTAACAATAGATGTGACTCAAAAAGAAAATTATGTATACAAGTTTTGTCCAAATATATACTTTTCGACAGGAATCGAAAGCATAGATATGATAAAAGCCTTTATTAGTCAAGTGAAAGTTGATTATATAATAGTCATTGACAGTCTTGCAACGAGAAGTCTAGCAAGACTTGGCTGTTCTATCCAGTTGACAACAACGGGGATAACACCGGGAAGTGCAGTCAATAGATTTGGCACCAAGATCGACAGTAAAAAGCTTGGCTTGCCTTGCATTAGTATCGGCGTGCCTTTTATGATCTTTGCAAAGCACCTTTCAAGTGACGCGCCAGATGATCTCATTCTTGCACCTAAGGATATACGAGATAATATCGCCCGCGTTGGTCTTATAATTGCTGAAAGCATAAATAAAACTCTATATAAAAGATAAATTGAACTTATATTAATCTACTTTCAATAAAAAACCGAAAAGAACTCTATTTTTAAAAAAACTTAAAAAATTATAAAAAATATCAATTATTTAAAAGGTTTATAAAAGGAATGTAAAAATGAACTATTACTTGCTTATTCCAGCCATAATTATACTCATTATGTTTTTGCCTGTCCAGTTTGAAGTGCGTGCCTCACTCAATTTTCATAATCTTTCAGGTGCAGTCGGTGCTTTTGTTTTTAAGAAAAAGATTATCCATTCTCTTATTTGGATCAAAGGGAAAAAGATTGTTACTAGAAGTGAAGGGAAGACCGACACGCAGGAGATAGAATTCAATGGAAAAGAGATTATCTTTTTAGAGATGTTTTCGAGTCAAATCAAGAAAAAGACAAGACTTAAAAAACTTGCGATCTACTATAATATTGGTTTAAAGGATGCCTTTTTAACCTGCTATCTATGCGGAATTATAAATTTTATTATATCAATTCTGTTTGCTAGAATAAAAAGTGAAAGACCAACTGCCACTCTTGAAAATAATGATACTGTTTCCTACAATCTATCAATTATGCAGGCAAGCGTTGTGCTAAAATTTTCGATTTCTCTGTTTGATGTGGTATATTCTTTGCTTTGTTCGGTTATTCTAACTAGGAAAAAACAAAAAGCGATAGCAAAAGAAAAAGCATTTAGAGAAAATAAAGATTTGGTAGGTCGCAAGGTAAAATCAGCATAAATTCGAAATGTCTTTTAATAGGCAATAATTTAAATTTTTATGATTTAAATTGAGATTTTAAATAAAAATTAAAGGAGAAAGCATGAAATTTTATAGTGGAGAAGACTCAATATACAATCTTATAGATGGTGCAATGGAAAAGATTAAAACTATTGTAGACTCAAGCACAGTCATTGGTGAAAAGGTTATAACTGAAGATGGGACTATCATAATTCCTATCTCTCGAGTAAGTGTTGGCTATGTTGTAGGCGGAGGCGAGTATGCTGACCTATCAGCAAGGCGAGTTGCAAATCATTTTCCTATGGCTGGAGGCTCAAGTGGCGGTATGAGCGTAAGTCCTGTAGGATTTCTTATTGAAAGCAAGGGCGAAGTTAAATTTGTCAATGTCGAGAATAAATCTTTATATCAAACTGTACTCAACTTATTCAATATGCTAATTGAGAAACTTGACGATGAAAAGAAGGTGAGCGAAAGTGAAGAAGATGAAATTGACTAATTTAATTTGCCTATTGTTTGCTTTGTTGTTCCTAATTTCATCTCTGGCTGGTGGGCTAAAACTTGCATTTACAAGGGCAAATGCAGAATATGTAGAATTTACTGGCAAAGCAATGTGCGTGATGGAAGCAAGTAGCAAGCGTGTATTTTATACTAAAAATGAAAATACTCCTCTAGCAATGGCAAGCACGACAAAGATAATGACTGCAATCACTGCGATTGAAAGTGGCAAAGATCTTGATAAGATTTTCACTATTTCGCCAAAAGCTGTTGGAGTGAGTGGTACAAGTCTATATTTGAGAAAGGGCGAGAGATTTTGTTTGCGCGACCTTCTATATGGACTTATGCTGATTTCAGGAAACGACGCATCTGTCGCAATAGGCGAGTTTGTCGCCGGCTCTGTCAAAGATTTTGTTGAAATGATGAATGAAAAAGCGAGTGAAATCGGAGCAAAAAACACTCATTTTGACAACACACATGGTCTTGATAGTAAAACTCACTACACAACAGCCTATGACCTTGCATTTATAACCAGTTACGCCATGCAAAATCAAACATTTAGAGATATAGTATCCACTAAGACTTATAAGATAACAAATGAAGATGGCAAAACAAGATATCTTCGTAATAAAAACAAACTCCTATTTTCAATGGATGGATGTAATGGAGTCAAAACAGGCTTCACCGATGACGCTGGAAGGTGTTTGGTGACAAGTTGTGAGCGTGATGGCATGGATATAGTCTGTGTTGTTCTAAACAGCGGACCAATGTTTGAAGAAAGTCAAAGACTGATAGAAAAGGCATTCAGCGAATACAATTTGATCGACTTAACAAGTTTTTATACATTTCCAAGCACTATAAAAGTTGAAGAGGGCGAAGAAGAACAGGTTGAAGTTGGAACATTAGGAAGATTTTTCTATCCACTTAAAAATAGCGAACTTAAGAAAATAAAGATCACATATAACGTGCCACAAACCTTAGACGCACCTGTAAGCAAAGGGGAAGCAATTGGGGAAGTTCAAATTTTTATTGATAATGACTTGCTTTTTAGCGAAAAAATATATACAATAAGTCAGGTAAGGAGAAATTCTATCTGGCAAAAGTTAAAAGATTTGATAGAACAGTGGTAAAATGAGATTAAATAAATACTTAGCAACAGCACAAGTTGCGTCAAGAAGAAAATGTGATGAAATTATTAAGGAAGGCAGAGTTAAGGTCAATGGCAAAACTGTGACCGAACTCGGCGTGACTGTCAATGAGAAGAAGGACAAAGTAAGTTTAGATGGCGTGCAACTATCTTTGCCTTCTTCTTTTGTATATTTAAAACTGAACAAGCCAAAGGGTTATGCATGTACAAATAGCGATGAAAAGGGACGTAAGACTATATTTGATCTGGTTGATTGTGACGAGCGTATTTTTTCAATAGGACGCCTTGATTATGATACAGAAGGGCTTATCATTTTGACTAATGATGGCGACTATGCAAATAAGGTGGCGCATCCGCGATATCATCTTGAAAAGGAATATAAAGTTGCGGTAAAAGGACAGATTAAAGAGAGCGAACTTGCTGTAATGAGAAATGGAGTTGTCGTAAAAGGCGAGCGTATGCCATCATGTAAGATTAAATTTTTATCTTATGAAAACGATGTTACAAAACTCTCTGTTACAATTGATGAAGGACAAAATAGACAGATAAGAAGAATGTTTGAGGCTATAGGCAAGGAAATAACCTTGCTTAAGCGAGTAAGGATTGGCTCGGTCAGACTTGGCGGACTTAAACGCGGAGAGTGGCGTGATATGACTCAAGATGAGATTTCGGCTCTTGTAGGTGGAAAATGAATATAGCAATTATTGGTGGCGGAGCCAGTGGTCTTATGGCAGGTGGCTTGCTTGCTAAAAAGGGCTTAAAAGTAACCATCTTTGATAAAAATGAAAAATTTGGCAAAAAAATCTACATCACAGGTAAAGGAAGATGCAATCTACTAAATCTATGTTCGGCAGAATACTACTTATCAAATGTAGTAAATGGTGCAAAATTTATGCAAAGTGCAATACATCAATTTTCGCCACAAGATTGCTTCAATTTTTTTGAAAAAAGTGGACTGAAATTAAAGGTCGAAAGAGGAAATCGTGTCTTTCCTGCAAGTGATAAGGCAAGTGATGTGACTAAGGTGCTATTGCATAACGCGCGTGAATGTGACTTACATCTCAATGAAAATGTTGAAAATATTGTAAAGAAAGATGATAAATTTGTTGTAAAAACAACAAAATCCGAATATTTATTTGACAAAGTAGTGCTTGCATGTGGCGGAAAAAGTTATCCAGCGACTGGTTCAACTGGAGATGGATACAAGTTCGCACATTCTTTTTCATTAAATGTTATACCGCCTTATTCAGCACTTGTTCCGATTAAAATAAAAGATGATTTTTGTGAAAATTTAAATGGATTATCACTTAAAAATGTAGCCTTAAAAGCACAAATTGATGGTAAACAAATAAATTTATTTGGCGAGATGCTTTTTACCTATGATGCTATCAGTGGACCTATCGCATTGTCAATGTCGAGTTTTATAAAGAGAAGCAAAAATGTCACTCTGTCAATTGATTTTAAATCAGCGCTCAATCACCAAAAACTCGAAAATAGATTGATTCGAGATATTGAAGAGAAGAAAAATAAAAACCTGTCAGCACTTCTTTTAGGACTATTGCCAAAAAGGCTTTGTGATGTGTTTTTAGATGTTGTAGACCTGCCAAAAGAACTTAAAATCCACTCTTTAACCAAGGGGCAAAGAAAGAAAATTGTCGAAAATCTTAAAGATTTTAAACTGACTTTTGACAAGTTATATCCAATTGAGGCAGGTATTGTGACTGGTGGAGGAGTTGATCTAAAGGAAATCAATCCAAAGACAATGCAGGCAAAAAAAGTTAATGGACTTTATGTAATAGGTGAATGCTTGGATGTTGATTGCCTTACTGGTGGATTTAATCTTCAAACTGCTTTCTCTACAGCGTATGCTCTTGCAAATAACATTGAAAATTGATAAAAAAGTTTGCAAGAATGCATATAAATATATTAAAATAATATTAAAGATCTTAAACTTTTCAAATATTTAATAATTTAAATAATTATAAACACTAAAATTAAAAATAAATTTTCAATTAATAGATATTTTTTTGTCTATAAAAGGAGAAATATATGCTTCATCTTGCTCAATTTTTTCTTTATCTGCCATTTAAAATTTTATATCCAACTAAGGTAATAGGCAAGAAGAATTTGCCAAAAGGTAGTTGCATAATTGCAAGTAATCACACATCAAATCTTGATGCTGTAGTTTTTGCTTTAAACACATGGGAGAAAAAATACTACCTTGCAAAAAAAGAACTTTTTAAAAAGAAGTTTAATGCTTTTTTCTTAAAAAAGTTTGGTGCAATCAAAATAGATAGACAGACAAGTGATGTTAGTGCTATAAAAAACAGCCTTAAAGTGCTTAAAAACGGCAAAAAACTTGTCATTTTTCCAGAAGGGACAAGAGTAAATAATGAGAATATGGAACTTGGACAGGTTAAACAGGGTGTAAGTATGTTTGCGATAAAGGCAAAAACTCAAATTGTGCCAATGTTTTTGTATAGAAGACCAAAGATGTTTAGAAGAAATAAGATCTTTATTGGTAAGCCGTTTTCACTCGATGAGTTTTATGACAAAAGGCTTGACAATGAAACTTTGTCGCAAGCAACTTTGATTGTGGAAGAAAAAATGAATGAACTTCGAGAATTTGCTCTTAATTCTTTGACAATGAAAAAGTAAAATGCTAGAATTTTCTATAAGAGGGAAAAATGGAAAAAGAAATAAAAAAAGATGTACAGATCGACGAAAAATTTGATATGGCAACTGTCGAAAAAACCTTTACAAGTTATAGACAAGGTCAAATGTTCGATGGTGTTGTAATTATTAAAAGAGATGATGGTTGTATCTTCAATATCGGTGGCAAAAACGATGCATTCTTGCCAAAAGAAGAAGCCGAAGACTATGATAACATAAAAATCGGCGATAGATTTAAGGTTATTATCACAAAATCTAGGAATGAAGATGGTATGCTTGAAGTGTCAAAAGACAGGGCAGACAATCTCATACTTGCCACTCAAAATGCAAACAAATTGAAGCTTGGCAGTAAATTTTCATTTGTTGTTTCAAAAGCGACCAAGGAAGGTTTGCATTCCAAAATGGGAGAGTTTACAATATTTGTTCCTTTCGGTCAAATTTCTAATCATACAAGAGATATTTTTAAAACTGTCGGCAAACATTATGACGCAATCGTTACAGAAATAGACAAGGAAAATAAATCAATAATTGCAAGTATTAAAATTTTAGAAGATCAAATAAGAGAAACAAACGAGACTTTATTTTGGAACAGTATATTTATCAACAAAGTTGTACGAGGAAGGGTTAAGAAGATTTTATCTTATGGCGCTATTGTAGAAGTTAGTGGAGTTGATTGTTTTATCCATATTTCAAATCTTGCATATAAGCATGTCGATAAAATTGAAGATATCTTGGAGGAGGGCAAAGAGTATAACTTTAAAGTTATCGAAGTGGATAGAGAAAAGAAAAAGGTTGCACTTTCATTTAAAGCTTTGCAACAGAGTCCGCGTTTACTTGCCATTAAAGAACTACATGTAGGTGCAATTTATAAGGGAAGCGTGGTAAAACTTTTGGCATTCGGGGCTATTATAAAACTTGAAAATGGAGCGACTGGTCTATTGCACATAAAGAATGCAACCGATAAAAACAATCAAAATATATATGACATTGTAAAACTCGATCAAAATATCGAGGTCGAAGTTTTAGATAAAGATGAAGAAAATGAGCGTGTTTCATTCAAACTTGTGAGATAAATTTTTCTTCAAAACTAGTCTTTTATTAAAATAATTTAGAAGAGATAAATAAAAAAATGCGAAAACAAAATTCGCATTTTTATGATTTATTCAAAATCATTTGTTCCGATCTAATTTTATTTAAAGTATCGTTGAGTTTAATAATGGAAGCCATATAAACATTTGAAGTGCCGTCTTGGCTTTTTTCTAGTTTATCTGATATTAGCTGAAAAACCGTTTTACCAAATTGATCTTTAGCATTGAAATCAATTTCATTGCCTTTTAAAGTTAAGATTGCACTAATAAGTGCAAAATTGCTACTAAATCGATCTAGATCAGCATTGCTATTGAGAAAATTTTTAACTATAGAAATGAATAGAGTATCATCTTTGTTGCCATCATTATCAATATTATAAAATTCTTTATCTCTTTTATGGTCGTTTAAAAGTCAACATCAAATAATCTTGTTAAAAATAATGGTATAACATAATGTCAATTAAAAAATAAGATTGACAAATTAAATAAAATTAATTAAAATATAATTGCTAAATTAATAAATATAATAAATTTAAGCAATTTTTAGTAAAATGCAATCTATTAATTGCCAAAATATAGTTGCAAGTATGAAATTTATATGCTACTGTGGCTCAGTCGGCTAGAGCAGTTGATTCGTAATCAACAGGTCGCGGGTTCGAATCCCGCCAGTAGCTCCAAAAAAACAGAATATAAAGCGGAAATAGTTTTTTGAAAAATGAAAGGGAGCGACCTGTTGATAGAATGGGGACAAACTGCTATGGCTTTGATTTTAAAGAGGACGATTTAGGGCTAGATAAATTACGCACTTTATATTATCGGAAGCCGAACTTGCTTGCAAGAGTGAGGCTGATGGTTATACATACTATGTGATAAGTATGCGTTAGCATACAAATTCGATAGAATTTATTAAAATTTAACTTGCTTAAATTTTAACATCACATAGTTTATATTATGGCAAGAAAATGTATAGCAAAAATCAAAACGGATAGAAATTAATAGGGAAGAAAGTTGTGGAATTAGTAAAAGTAGATAATAAAAATTTAGACCTTGCTTACAAAATACAAAAAGAGAACAAAAGAAGGAGAAGAATACCTTAAGCAAAAAAACAAACGAAAGATATAAAAATCCATATAGAAAATTATTCTTGTGTTCTTTGATATCATAGAAAAAAATAGCTGAATAAATAATCTTCAACTATTTTTTTTTTTTTTTATTTATATAATAATTTATTTAATAAATTTTTTGATCAATTTTGTCTTTGTTTTTGTATATGGCTGATAGCGAATAGGAAGATCTATGATATTGGACTTTTTTACTACGCTTTTATAGTTTGAGAAGGCTTCAAAAGATTTTTCGCCGTGATATTTGCCTATTCCGCTTGTGCCAACTCCGCCAAAGGAAAGTCTAGGATTTGCAAGATGGATGATTGTATCATTGACACAGCCACCGCCAAAATTGAAGGTTGATAAGGCAAATTTAATAAATTTTTTATCGTTTGAAAATATATAGAAAGCAAGTGGACTCGGATGGCTTTCTATGATTTCTTTAGCTTGATCAAAGTCGTCAAAAGAGATAATAGGAAGTATAGGCCCAAAGATTTCCTCTTGCATAACAGGATCTTCAAGGGTGATATTATCCATGATAGTCGGCTCTATTTTTCTTGAGCTTGCCTCACTTTTGCCACCAAAGATAACTTTATTTTTATCAATTAAACCGCGGAGTCTATCGAAATGTTTTTGATTTATAATTTTACCGTAACTATTATTTGAGAGCGGGTCTTGCGAATACATCTTTTCAATTTCAACTTTTAGATTGGCAATCAACTCATCTTTTATACTTTTGTGGACTAAGATATAGTCCGGAGCCACGCAGGTTTGTCCGCAATTTAAAAATTTTCCAAAAACAATTCGTCTTGCCGAAAGTTTTAAATTTGCGCTTTTTTCAACAATACATGGACTTTTGCCACCAAGTTCGAGGGTGTAAGGAGTGAGATTGCTCGAAGCTTTTAAAGCAACTTCCTTTCCTACATTCAAGCCACCAGTGAAGAAAATATAGTCAAATTTTTGATCAAGTAAAGCCTTGTTTTGTTCTCGTCCACCTTCAACTACCGTTACATAATCTTTGTCAAAGATATTTGCAATGATTTGTCTGATAATCATAGATGTGTTATAGGAATAATTTGATGGCTTAAGTACAGCACAATTTCCGCTTGCAATTGCTCCGACAAGTGCATCTATACAAAGCATGAAAGGGTAATTCCATGGCGACATAATAAGCACCACACCAAGTGGCGAAGAAAGCACAAAACTTTTAGATTTAAAGTGTGCAAGCGGAGTTTTCACTTTTTTAGGCCTCATCCACTTTTTAAGATGACGTAAGGCAAAATTTATTTCACTCAGCACCATACCTATTTCAGTCATATAGCCTTCAGTATAACTTTTTCCTAAATCGTCATAGAGAGCTTTTGCAATATCAGCTTCTCTTGCGATTATTTCTCTCTTTAATTTTTTTAGAGCGTCTAATCTAAATTTATAGGATAAAGTCTTTTGACTATTAAAAAATTCCCTTTGACGCGATAATATTTCTTGAATTTCCATAAAATTCTCCAATTTTTTTATAATTTTATTTTAAAATTAATAAAATTTGATTTTTAATATATTTTTTTTATTATTTTTATCATTTTTTATTATTTTAATTATTTTTTTATTTATTTTAACTAATTTTTCAATTAATTTTTTATTTTTTTTCTTTTTTATTTTTAATTATTTTTTAAGTTTGAGATAAATTCTTGCAAGTTCTTCTTTAGAATATAATTTTGGAACAGGGTAAAGTGGATTTGCTTCCTTTTCAGCTCTAGAAGCCATAGAATTGATATCTTCTTCTTGTATTTCGCTAAAACCCTCTTCAATATTCATTTTTTGGTTTAGATCTTCTATAAAATCAATCATCTTTTGTTTTGCAGTCGAGTAGCTGTCATTTTCAGATGCGATATGACTTATTAAGGCAAGTTTTCCAAGTTTTTTATCGATAGTCTTTCGGTATTCCTTGAGCATTACAGGCAATATCTTTGC
>CALVNK010000027.1 GCA_944349615.1 uncultured Clostridia bacterium | reverse complement strand
ACTGTAGAAAATGTCTTACTCAAAAATATTCCAACCCAAACAGGAGAATATTATCTTAAAGCAGAGGTGAATGGTACAGATAGCTATACCTCCCTTTCGGCTAAGGTTCCTTTTGAAATTAAAAAAGCGGATGTTACAATAGTTCCGCTTACTAATCTAGTTACAAAGATATATGATGCATCTTTTGAATATACGAGTGATATACTATCTTTGATAGAATTCTCGTCTACAATAGATTGCTTAGACTATATAAAACCTGTTGACGCCTACTTTGCAAACGATAATTATGAGAAAGATTGCAATGTCGGAGAAAAAATTCTAATTATTGAACTTGAACTGGTAGATAGCAAAAATTTAACTTTTTCAGGCAAAAATTCAACAATTATTGAGTTAAAAGCAGAAATTATTCCACTTTCCGCTGATATTCTTTCAAACCCAACACCATCTTTGGCTGTCTATGGTCAAGAATTATCATCTGTCACTTTAACCGATGGCGTGGTTAAAACTTATCTTTATCAAAACTCACAACTAGCCTATTGTCAAATTGATGGAAGATGGTCTTTCAAAAATTCAACAGATATTTTAAAAGATAGTGGAAAATATGACATAATCTTTATACCTACAGACAAAAATATTGAATCAATAGAAACACAAATATATTTGGATGTTACCGTCAATCTTGATATTGATGTATCAATAGATGGTGCAGAATGTTCATATACTCAACAAGCTAATGAGATATATATTGAAATTCCTGCAGGAAGCTCAATATGCGAAATATCTTTCAATGAACTTGAAGGAATATCCTGTAGTTACACAGTATACTACGATGAATTAGTACAAGAAAGTAATTCAAACTATGAGGATTATATTGTATATACCGTTGATTTTGAAAATATCAATCAGATGATTATAAAGGTAAACCTCACCGGCGATAGGACAGCAGAATTTACAATCATTATACAACTTGAACAAATTGTCGTCATGAAAGTAAATGGAGAGCAACAATCCTTTAATTATACTGTAAAAGTGGGAGATAGACTAACATTTGAAACCAAGGAAGGAACAAGCCTGTATATAGATGGTGAGGCAATCAATGGCGAATACATAGTACCAGAATACTACAAAGGAAGATCTATGTATCTAGAGGCCTATGATATATATGGCATGTATTATTTCTTCTTTATAAATGTAGAATAAGCTTGTTTCACTTTTTGTTTTTCTTTATTCTTTTAGGAAATAAATGTTTTTTTAATAAAGATAACTCTGTTTAATCAGAGTTTTTTCTTCATATTAAAAATACAAAATAAGAAAAGAAATAATTGTTTATAAATTGTATTTCCTATTTTCTCTTTCAATCATTATCTTAGCTTTTTGATACTTTTCAATGGTTTCAAGAAGATATCTCTCTTTTGCTCTTGCATCCATTTTCAACATCTTATCCTGATCCATCAATCTTTGTAAGGGATTTAAAATATATTCATCATTGCTCACAATTTCCTTAACCTTGTCATAAAATGCCTGATCGTTTGTAGAGATAATTTTTATATTTGCATTTGAATATGTATCCCTTAAGTTTTTGTTGATCATTCGGTTTTTAGCCTTCATTGCTAAAGTCTTCAATAAATCATTCTTCATTTTTTTACTCCTTTGATATTATCCAGAAAACACCTATATTATAGTACATATTTTGTAAAAATTAAAATAAATTTTGATTAATTTTTGTCTATTTTTGTCGGAAATTGTCGTTTTTGTAAAAAATTTTAAATTATTGTTCAAATTTAGATTTGTTTTAATTTTTTGTTCATAATGCCTCGTAACTTGATGATTAAAAACAGGTTATTAAGCGAGAATATAATAATAAAATAAATATTTTTTATTATTGTGGTGAAAAAGATTTGCTTTAAATTTTTTAATTTGTTATAATCTAAAAACGGAGGTAAAAAATGAAAGAATTAAAAGGAACAAAGACAGAAAAAAATTTAATGGAAGCTTTTGCTGGCGAAAGTCAAGCAAGAAACAAATATACATATTATGCTTCACAAGCTAGAAAAGATGGCTATGAGCAAATAGCTGCAGTTTTCGAAGAAACAGCAAACAATGAAAAAGAACACGCTAAAATGTGGTTTAAAGCATTGCATGGCGGAAGCATTCCTACAACACTCGACAACCTCAAAGATGCAGCTGCAGGCGAAAATGGCGAGTGGACTGAGATGTACAAAAGAATGGCTGAAGAAGCTAGAGAAGAAGGCTTTTTAGATTTAGCCTACAAGTTTGAAGAAGTTGGCAAGATTGAAAAACGCCATGAAGAAAGATACAACACTCTTACAAAACTTGTAGAAGAAGGCAAAGTCTTCAATAAAACAGAAAAGAAAGTTTGGATTTGCAGAAATTGCGGACATATCTATGTTGGAGAAAATGCTCCTAAGGCTTGTCCTGTTTGCGCTCATCCTGGCTCTTACTTTGAAATCTTATCTGAAGAATTTTAATTGACAAAACTCTAGCTTTTGCTAGGGTTTTAATTTATCTAGTAAAAAATGCAACTTTGTTTCTTCTAAAGGTGTAAAATACTAATGACTTAAGTTTGATTTGCTTTAAAGCTGTAAAAGACAAAATTTTAAATTTTTAAAATAGAATAAAACGCAAATGAAGGTTTTTATGTATAAATCTTTTTATAATTCTCCTATTGGGACAATGATTTTGACTTGTGATGAAAGTTGCGATAGTTTGACAGGTCTTTATTTTGACGGACAAAAATATCTTCCATGTCAGCTTCAACACATTGAAATTAAAGATAGTTTAAAGATTTTTCAAGATGTGAAAGATAAACTAAATCAATATTTTAGTGGTAAAAATCCAGATTTTAATTCGATTAGATTAAATCCTGCAGGCACGCCATTTCAATTGAAAGTATGGCAAATTTTATTAAATATTGATTATGGTAAAACTATGACCTATGGAGAGATTGCAGATATAGTTGCTAAAGATTTAGGAAAAGAGAAGATGTCCCCTCAAGCAATAGGCGGTGCAGTTGGACATAATCCTATATCTATCATCATTCCATGTCACAGGGTGCTTGGCAGAAATCATAGTTTAACTGGATATGCTGGCGGAATTGAAAGGAAACAATTTCTTTTAGATTTAGAAAATAAAATTAAAGTAAAGAGCAAATTATGAAATATAAGTCTTGCTTTTTTCTCTGTGTTTTTATATAGTTAAGTTAAGGGGGATAAATATGATCAACAAAGCCGGTAAGGGAAATATTATGGATACAGACTGCAAGCATATAGCTTTTGCGGTGAATACTGAAGGAGTAAACGATTCTGGCTTTGCAGGCTCAGTTGCAAGGTTAGGCTGGGAAGAATTGAAAGATATGGGGGCAATGAAACTTGGCAGTGTCATATCAAAGAAGATTGGTGATAAAACCTATCATGCACTCGTTTGCCATTCTTTAAAAAATGGCTGGGGAAAGAATCAAGCTGAAGTAATTAAACAATGTTTTGATAATATTGATATTGATGATAGCGAAGAAATTGCATCTATTGCAATTGGTACAGGCTTTGTAGGTATGCTGACTGGCGCAAATCCTAGAGAGATTGTCTGTGGTATGTGCGATTCAAAGAAAAATATAGTACTCTATGGCTTCAGTTTAGAGGCTGTTAAACAATGCTATGAAGAAGAAAGAGGCGGAAGAGATCTATAACGATCCGCCTTTTTTATTAAAATTTTGATTTATTACGTTTTTAAAATTTGTTTTTTATTTATATATTTTTGCGTGATCTTTTGTTTTCGAATAGAAAGATTAAATTTAAATAGATATTTTCAGTTTTCTCTTGACAAAAGGGATAAAGTTGATTATAATCATTATTGCGTTAAACTTAAATGGCAGCATAGCTCAGGTGGCTAGAGCGCAAGATTCATACTCTTGAGGTCACTGGTTCGATCCCAGTTGCTGCTACCAAGATTTTTTAAAGGGCTATGGTTTTTTCTAAGTAAATACCATAGTTTTTTTAATATCTTAGGATCGAACCAGTGAAGCTGGTTCTCGGGTTCCCTGAAAATCGTAAGATTTTTAGGGTGATTTATCCCAGTTGCTGCTACCAAGATTTATTAAAGGGCTATGGTTTACTTTAAAGAAATACCATAGTTTTTTTTAATATCTTGGGATCGAACCAGTGAAACTTGCTGGGTTCCCTGAAAATGCTTGCATTTTTAGGGTATATTTCTCGGGTTCCCTGAAAATCGTAAGATTTTTAGGGTGTTCTCTCGGGTTCCCTGAAAATGCCTGCATTTTTAGGGTGATTTATCCCAGTTGCTGCTACCAAGATTGAATAAAAGACTATGGTTTTTTCTAAGTAAATACCATGGTTTTTTTAATATCTTGGGATCGAACCAGTGAAGCCACTATTCTTATCAATTTTATAAAGCAATCTTTTTTCCGCCAAAATTTTTAAGTTGTCTAAAATTTTAATATATATTTTTATTTTGAAATTTCTTAAAAAATATATATAATATGAATAAAGGAGTTTAATATGTTATACGATCAAATTAAAAAAGCAAATGTACAAGCAATGAAGGATAAGGATAGCGTGGCAAGGAGTTTTTATAGTGTACTTCTAAATAAAATCATGCTTGAAAATATTAAGAAACGCGAGAAGGGTGGAGAAGTTGACGATAGTGACATCTCTAACATCTTGCAAAAGACTGTGAAAGAACTTGAGGAAGAAAAGACCAACTATCAAAAGGTAGGAAATAGCGAGGAAGTTTCGACAATCGAAAGACAAATTGAAATTGCCAAATCTTATATGCCTAAACTTTTGACAGTTGAAGAAATTAAGGCAATTATAGATAGTCTTGAGGATAAGTCAATGCCAAGTGTTATGAAGCATTTCAAGGCAAACTATAATGGCAAATGCGATATGAAGATGGTTTCGGACATAGCAAAAGGAAATTAAAATGAAAGTCTTTGCGATAAGCGATCTACATCTATCTGTAAACAATCCAAAACCTATGGACATATTTGGTTGCGTTTGGGATGGCTATGTAGAAAAAATCTTTGACGACTGGAAGAAAAAAGTTTCTGGCGAGGATATAGTCTTGCTTGCGGGTGACTTTTCCTGGGCTATGAAACTTGAGGATGCAAGAGCCGACTTTGATCTATTGAAAGACTTGCCTGGTAAAAAGGTGATCATTCGCGGAAATCATGACTATTGGTGGAGTGCCATCTCTAAAGTGCGAGCAAGTTTGCCAAAAGATTTCTATGCTGTACAAAATGATGCGATCAAGTTTGGCAACATAATCATCTGTGGCACTCGTGGCTGGAATTTGCCACAAAACAATCAATTTCAAACGCCTGAAGATGAGAGGATCTTTAAGCGCGAAGTCTTGCGTCTTGATATGACGCTTTCAAATGCGTTTAAATCAAAAGAGCCAAACGATAAGATTATTTGCATGATACACTATCCGCCTGTCGATCAAAATAAAAACGACAGTGAGTTTTCATTATTGCTTGAAAAATATTCGGTAGATTTTGTAATTTTTGGACATATCCATGGAAAAAACAATTTTGATAAACATTTCATTAAAAACGGAATTGAATATTTTTTGACTTCTGCAGACAAACTCGAAAATCAACTTGCCTTGATCTATGATAGCAATCTTTAGTTTAAGAAATAAAATTTTGTCAATAATTTGTTTATATTTATTTTAAATAAAATTCTGCTTAGGAAAGTTTACTGTTGTATGGGCTGTTTTTATTTGAAAATTGACGATATTTTTTCACTAATATCTTTTTTAATGCGATAATCTTTTCGTTATGTTTGACAATTAGTGAAAATTAATGTAAAATTTGTTGGTAAGATAAGGAAATACTATGAAAAACAAATCTATAAAAATGATTAATATAAAAAAATATATTATCGCCTTCGTTGCGATAATCTTTTGCTTTGCATTTTTGCTAACAGGGTGTGCAACGGTCAGCAATGTATATGATAAAAATGGCAACTCAATCTATTTTGATGAACTTGCTTATTTTCAAGGTCAGATTGCAAAAATAGGCGACTATATTTACTATGGAAATAGTTATAGCGATAGTTCAAGCGAGGGTTTTAATTATAGCACTGCAAGTTCGACTGGCTATCTTGCAAGACTAAATGTTTCTGGCAGGCTTGGCTATGACTATACTGCAGACGAATATGGATATATCAATCCTAGTCCTGCAAATGTTGAAAAGGTAAACGACAGGCTGACTGGCTATCAAAATCAAGATATGTTCGCTCTTGGAAACTATCTATATTTCACAAGTGCAAACACTCATAGGGATAGCGATATGCAAAATGATTACACTCAAGTGTCCCTGTTTAGAATTAAATTCAACGGCGATAGTTTGAAGGAAATAGAAACTTTTAGATTTGATGAAAATTCACTATTAACAATTCGTGAAGGCTCTGACGGCAACTATTACTACATCGCATACATTCCGTCAAGCAGTGGCGATAGTCCAACTTACAATCTCTATTCTATTAGAATAGGAAACAGTATAGGTGATTTAAGATTGCTTGCCGAAAATGTACTTTCTATAGCAGTTTGCGATGAGAACTCTCAAGTTAAAAATATAGTCTATACTGTAAACTCAGATCGCACTACTCATGCTACAACCGCCGTTCGTGGCGTAGACTTTGCAACAGGTGAAATAACTGAGTATGGCAACAATACCGAAGTGACAGGCTCGACTGTTGAAATGAAGGGAAGGAGTGGAGATATAGTTTTCTATAGCTACCAAACAACTGTAATGCCTGCTCAAATTTACTACAAAGTTCTTAAAAGTGATGGCACAGGCGATGATCAATATTTCTCTGGCACTGAATCAAGATGGTTCTACAATGCAGAGGATATTGAAATCATAGGCTATTCAAACGATGGATATATATTTATTCCTAGTTCAAGTTCATCTGTAATGTACAAGAAATTAGATCAATCACTTGAGCAAACTCAACCTGCACTATTGACTTCAAGCAACTACTCGCACATTCTATTTATAGATGGCGATTATATCTACTATTCAAATGATACAAGTATTTCAAGAGTTAGTGTCCTAACAAGACAGACAGAAACAATCGTCACCATGACTTCGATTATATCTGGACAATGCGGATACAGCGATGGCTACATCTACTTCTATGCTCAGCTTGAGTCAAACAGTGATTCAGAAGACAGTGAATCTGATAGTTCAACAAGTGACACAAATTACTATCTTTATAGAGTACAAGCGGGAGTAAATCCTGACGGAAATACACAACTTATGTCGAAGGTTGAAAAACCTTAACGATAGACCTGACATATTTCGACAAAATACAACATAACTCGTCATTTTCTTACACGAGTTATGTTTTTCTTTATCCAAAAATTGTGCTATCTTAAAAATGTCCTAAAAAATAGGCTAGATAAAGAGGAGTTATTATGGAAAAAGAAAATGAAAAAGCAAATAAAAAATTAAAAATCTATGTCGCAGATACTGATGAGAAAAAGACGCTTGCAAATTATTTTGCTGCTAGCGAAAAGTTTGAACTTGTTGGCTCGTCTACAAATGGCCACGAAGTAATTGAAGATTGTAAAAATTTAAAGCCTGACTTTTTAATTAGCGAAGTATTACTAAGTGAATGTGACGGCTTTTTGGTGCTTGAAAGTCTAAAACAATCAATGCAAGGTGAATGTCCTAAGATTATCTTCATTTCAAACCTTTCACATAGCGGATTTGTATCAAAGGCAATAAAAGAAGGGGCAAGCTACTTTATGGTAAAACCTGTTTCGCCACAAAATTTAGAGATGAGAATAGACGAACTTTCTAAACAAACTATTCAGCCTGACGAAAAAGAGGAAGATTTAAAACAAAAGCAAAATGAAAAACAACTCGATGAAAAGATAAGCAATATATTTATAAGCATCGGTATTCCTGCACATATTAAAGGCTATCAATTCTTGCGAGAGGCTGTAAAACTTGCAGTAGAAGAACCTGAAATTATAGGTTCAATCACAAAACGCCTTTATCCTGCAATCGCAGAGAAGTTTGAAACAAGTTCGTCAAAAGTGGAAAGAGGAATGCGTCATGCTATAGAAGTTGCATGGAATAGGGGAAAGATTGAAAACATAAATACTCTTTTTGGACTTCGAATTTATTCAAGCAATGAAAAGCCTACAAATGGAGAATTGATCGCACTTATTGCCGATAAAATGTTGATGGAAGGCTAATATACTATTTCTAATCTTAAGCAGATAAATTTGCCAATTTTCTTTTAAATAGTAAAAATTTATGATATATTTTCTAGGGAGATGTTATGCTGGAAATCATAGATTTGAAAAAAGAAAATTGCACAGTTGAATATGCACTTGCTATTGTTGAAATTGAGATTGAAAGGGCTCTCTTTGCAGGCACAAAAGCAATAAAGATTTTGCATGGCTATGGTTCTCACGGCAAAGGTGGTGCAATACTTCTAAATCTTAGAAAAGCTCTTTCTATATGGAAAAAGCAAGGAAAAATCAAGGATTTTTTTGGCGGAGATAGATGGAATATGTCCGATCACACTGCCTTAGAAATACTAAATAGTGATAAGACGATCTATAATGACGAAGATTTTAATAAATTTAACCCCGGCATAACAATAATAGTTGTAAAATAATAATAATATTTTTAAAAAATTTATCTAACAATTTTAGAGTGCTTTAAAAAGCATTCTTTTTTATTCTTTAACAATATTTTTAATGATTTGACAAAAGTCTTTTTTTGTCTTATGCTATTTATGGAGAAAGTAAGATGAAAGTGATAAAAGCTGGCTGTTATGTGGTCAATTTAGATAAAAGACAAATTGCTCTAGTTTATAGACAAAAACAAAAAGATTATTCTTTTCCGAAAGGACATCTTGAAAATGGCGAAAGCATAGAGCAGTGTGCAATACGAGAAACAAACGAAGAAATCAAAAGATATGTAGAAATAGTAAAAGATATTCCGCCTACTATAGAGAGTTATGTTACACCAAGTGGAGAAGAATGTCTGTGCTATATGTTTATTGCACTTGACAAAGGTGTAAGTAAAAATGACTCGCAAGATTATCACCCTTTGATCTGGGCAGACATTGATGAAGTTGAAAATGTGCTTTCCTATGACAGTTTAAAACAAAGCTGGAAAAGTATAAAAGAAAAAATAGAAATATTATTAAATTCTAAATAATAATAAATAATTTATCAAAAATTTATTCATTTTTGTTTATTTTTTTAATTTTTTATTGTTTTTTTATTTATTTTATTTAATATTATTTATTTTATTTATTTTATTTAATTGTTTTACTTAATTTAAAAAAAAATTAATTGAAAAATAAATTATTTGTTTCATTTCTAATTTAAAGGTTTATATATATGGAAAAAGAAAAACTGAGATGCTATTTTGTAATCGATATGAAATCTTTTTTTGCATCTGTTGAGTGTGCGGAGCGCGGACTTGATCCGATGACAACAAAACTTGTTGTTGCTGACGAGAGTAGGACTATTAATACTATATGTCTTGCAGTTTCGCCCGCAATGAAAAGACTTGGCGTTAGAAACAGATGCAGACTTTTTGAAATCCCTAAAAATATAGATTATATTATTGCTCCGCCACGCATGAAAAAATATATTGATTATGCAAGCAATATCTATGGTATATATTTAAAATACATAGATAAAAATGACATTCATGTATACTCTATTGATGAATGTATTATTGATGCTACTGACTATTTAAAGTTATATAAGATAAAAGCCAAAGATTTTGTAAAAAAACTGATGGATGAAATATATCAATCTTATCATATTCCTTCTTCTGCTGGAATTGGTACAAATATGTATCTTGCAAAGATAGCACTAGATTTGACAGCAAAGCATTCGCCTGACCGAGTAGGTTGGCTAAATGAAGAAAAATTTATTAGAACCCTTTGGAAGCATCAACCATTAACTGATTTTTGGCAGATCTCGAGTGGTATATCTCAAAGACTTGCTAAATATGGTATCTATGATATGGAAGGCATAGCCAAAGCAAACGAAGATACGCTTTACAATGAGTTTGGTGTAAACGCTGAACTTTTGATTGATCACGCCTTTGGTAAAGAAAGTTGTCTTATGAGTGATATAAAAAACTACAAGAGCAAGAAAAAATCAATTTCTTCTTCTCAAATTTTGCCGTGCAATTATCAATTTAATGATGCAAAATTGATTATGCATGAAATGCTTCAAAGTGGCTGCTACAGACTTTTTAAACAAAAACTTGTCACTTCTTTAATTCATCTTTTTATTGGTTATGGCGATAAAAAGAGAGATGTCGCTAAAGGTAGCATGCGCATGAATATAACTACAAATCTCTTTTCAAAAATACAGCCGTTTGCCGATAAACTCTTTGACCAGATTGTGGATAAGAATAGACCGATAAGAGTTGTTGGCTATGACATGGCAGAACTTGAAAACGATGAAAATGAGCAGTATGATATGTTTACAAATATTGACGATGTGAAAAGAGAGAAAAAACTCGTTCAAAGCATTCTTCAACTGCAAGATAAGTATGGGAAAAACACTATTTTAAAAGCCTATGATCTTGATGAAAAGGCAACGATTAGAGAGCGAAACAATCAAATAGGGGGACACAAAAGTGGAGAGAGTTAAGATGCCAAGAATTGAAAGAGCAAAACAGTTTGCTCCATTTGATACATTGAAAGGTTTACACGAAGCACTTAAACTTAAAGAATATGAGCATGATAGAATTGAAAAAGGCGACCTTCCAGAAGAAAAGATAATGGAAATTTCAAATATTTTGCGTTCCTTGAAAAAAGATGTTAAAGTAAAGGTTATCTATTTTAGAGATGGACACAATCATATCGCTGAAGGGAATTTTAAAATTGACTATACCTTTCAAACCATTACAATAGGTAAAAACATCATTAATTTTGATGATATCGTGGATTTATCCATCAAATAAGTTGTTTAAAAATATTTCCCTGATTATTTTATATATTATATTTTTTCTTGATTTTCATCGTCTTCTATTACAGTTCTCTCAGTCTTATTATCGTCGAATTTTACAATACATTTTTCCTTTAAAAATTTAATTATATTTTTTTCATTGTCATACTCATAATATTCTAAAAGATTTTCTTTAAATTCCTTAATGAGATCTTTCCCTACAACAATCATCCCTTTCCCTTTTGATAAAAGCAAATGATTTGCAAATAACGTTGCACTTCTCTTGTTTCCATCAATAAATGGCTGAGTTTTGCAGATATATATCATTAATTTTATTGCTCTTGATGTAATATCTTCCTTTGAATATAAGATGTTGTTTATATTTTCTTTAATATCACTCTCTATTGGAATTTTCGGTCGCCAAAAAGTGCCTTTTATTTCTATCGGTACATCTCGGATTTTTCCAGAATTTAAAGAAATTCCTTCACAAATTGTACTATTTATTTCGCAAAGCAATGAGAAATTGCTAGTACTTAAAAGTACATTATTATTTAAAATAAACTCATAGGCGTGTTTCAGATTGATGATAGAGATAATATCTTTTTGTTTGAACCCTTTTACCTTTCCGCCCTGTAATATGGTCTCTGTGTCAGCATAGTTTGTTGCAATTCCCTCTAAAATCGCCTGTCTATATATAATTTCAACAAGGTTTCTTTTTGCAAAATCTTTGGCAAAAGAAACATCCTTCTCTAATGGTAAATTATATTCAAGTTTTCCTAAAATTCTGTCAATCTCTTTTATTCTTTTCTTAATAAATTTTGCCCGTGTATTGTTTCTGTCAATAATTTCACATATTTCTTCGTCATACTTACCAACACATTTTGTTAAACTAAGTCCATCTTGCCTATAGTGCACATATAAAATCTGCTGACCTTGGACATCTCTTATTTCAATGTTGCCATAAAAAAGATTTTCAAGATCTCTATTAAGTCTCGATTTTTCCTTTACTAAATTCAAAATTTCTTTTCTTCTCATTTGTTCCTACATATAGTATATCACAAAAGTTTTTTAATAACAATATTTTTATGGTATCCTTTTAATCATTTCTCTATTTGATAAAAATATGGTACAATAATAAAAAGGAGAAAGTTATGGTAAATTTTAAAGTACTTCGTCATGCGAGTGTTGTGCTAGATGACGACATTTATTTTGATCCATATAAAATAGATGGAAATCTTAAAAAGGCGAGATATATTTTTATTACGCACCCACATTATGATCATCTAAGCATGGATGATATAAACAAGATTGCTTGCGACAAAACTGTATTTATTGCAACAAGTGACTCTAAAAATATACTGTTTGAAAATAATATAAAAAACAAGATTATAGAGATTAAACCTCATCAAATGTATGATCTTGGAGATATATCTTTTCAAACCTTTTCTTCCTACAACACAATCAAACCTTATCACAAAAAAGAATATGGATGGGTAGGATATAATGTTGAAATAGAAGGCGAAAATTATATGATCACAGGCGATTGTGATGAGTGCCAAGAGATGTTAAATCAAATGTGCGACTATCTTTTTGTTCCTATAGGAGGAGTCTACACTTTTGACGGAAAGGAAGGCGCACTCTTCGCAAACAAATTAAAGCCTAAAGTAGCCATTCCTACACACTATAATTGTATAGTTGGCGACAAGACAAATGAAAAAGAATTTTTAAAATATCTTGATAAATCGATAAAATATGAGATTTTTTTATAAAATTCACTAAAATTCTAATAAATTATTTAATTTTTTATAAATTTTAATTATTGCGGTTTAAACTTGTTTATAAATAATTTAAAAGGTTAAAACATGAAGATATCATTTCTAAATCAAAGTTTTAAAGATCATATAGATAAATATAAGGAAATTGTTTCACAATTTTATTTAAGTGAATATCCTTTTTTGCTCACATTAAAAGATGAGCAGTTTATTAAAAAAGTCTATTCAAAAGTTTTAAAAACCGCCACCGAACTTGCAAATCGAACAGATGCTCTTGTGGTTATCGGTATAGGCGGATCAATTCTTTTATCTAGAGGAATTTTACAAGGTCAAAATTGTGACAATGTTTATTTTTTAGGTCAAGGACTTGATTTTGATGCTTTTGAAAAGACTTTTAAAAAATTGAAGGACAAAAAACTCTCGCTTGCCTTTATTTCAAAATCAGGCACAACGATCGAGTGCAAACTTATGTTTGAATACCTAAAAAATTTTGTAGAGAAAGAAAATATTGTTGTCATATCGTCTAAAAATTCGCAAATTTATAAAGATGCAGAAAAAGATGATATTTCTTGCTTTGAAGTGCCTGAAAGTGTAGGTGGAAGATTTTCCTTTTTTTCTCCTGTTGGTATGTTTCCGCTTGCCTATGCAAAACTTGATTTTTTAAAGTTCTATAACGGCTTTTTGCAGGAAATTAAATCATTTGAAAATGATATATTTAGTAGTAATGAGTTCTTGTATACCTGTGCTAGAAAAGAACTCTCAAGTAATTTTCAAGTAGAAAGCGTGATTTCATTTGATTATAAAATTCAATCGCTTCTTCCGTATATTTGTCAACTGCTTGCAGAGAGTCTAGGCAAAGAAAACAAAGGTGTTTATCCATCTCCTTGCTATTTTAGTGAAGATTTACAT
>CALVNK010000026.1 GCA_944349615.1 uncultured Clostridia bacterium | reverse complement strand
CTAACCTTCTTCTCAAGTTAGCGTTTATATATTACCACATTCCTCATCCCATTGTCAACACTTTTTTAAACTTTTTTTGCCTTTTTTCTTCCTTTTCTTTAATTTCATACGCAACACCCTACCCCGTTGTGGTTGCAAATTCATTTTTTGTACAATTTTTATTTTGTGGTGAAGGAATAAATTCCCAAAAATCACTTTATTGGTTTGAATAATTTGTTTTTTATAATAAAAAAAACCGTTCTATACGGCTTTTTAAAAAAAATTATCATTCTCTACTAAAATCATCCATATATTTTTCTTGTCTATTAAAACTTTCAAGAATCTTTTCTGCGTTTGCTATGACAACAGTGCGCTGTGATTTAATTGCGCCGTATGTCTTCTTAAATTCTTCGCTAAGTTCGATTTTTGTGTTTGTGATTTGAGTATTTATATTTTGCTCGCCTAAAGCAAGAAAGTTCACATTGTCTTTAAGTGTTGCTTTTGCGAGTTGTGAAATGTCATTTTTTGTGTTCATATTTACAGTACTCCTTTCTTTGTTTTAATATACCACAAAAACTGCAGTTTGTAAATACCTTTTTGCAAAAATTTTACATTTTTTTAGGCACTTCAATTGCAAGCACGCCTAAAGCCTGCATAAGTTTGTTTTTTACAAGGTTTAATAGTGAGATATACCCTGCTTTTCTTATCTCATCCTTTTCATTTGCAACGCTTATATTATTATAGAAGGTTGAAAATGCACTTGCAAGGTCAAAACTTGCTGAGCAAAGCGAGGATAGCGATTTTTCTCTATAGCAAATTGAATAGGAAGAGTTGAGTTTTATAATTGCCTTTATAATCTCGCGCATTTCGTCATTGTCGATATTAATTTCTCCGCCCTTGACGCCATTAAGTTTATTTAAAATTGAGTTGATGCGGACAACTGTGTATTGCAGGTATGGACCTGTCTTGCCTTCAAATGCAAGGAATTTATCGATGTCAAAAACATAGTCTTTGCCGACATTGTTGACTAGGTCACCAAACTTCATGGCGCCCACTCCAATCATGAGCGCTGTATCACGATCAAACTCAACGCCGTTTGCAGAGAGTTTTTTGCTTGCCTTATTTACAAGCATATCTATGATATCTTCAAGTTTTATTGTGTCACCGCTTCTTGTCTTGAACGGCTTGCCATCCTTACCATTCATAGTGCCATTGCCTATATGCAAAAGTATTTGATTTTTTGGAGAAATTCCAGCAAGTTTGCAAACTCTGAAAACCTGAGTAAAGTGCATATTTTGTCTTGCGTCTGTGACGTATTCTATCCTATCGATATCCTTAATAGTCATATTACGCATTAGAATTGTGGCAATATCAGTTGTCGCATATAGTACAGCGCCATTACCCTTTTCAATTATGCAAGGTGGCATAGGATTTTTGTATCTTTTCGTGCCATCTTTGTCAGATTGAATAGGAATATTTTCCCCTTCAACCGCAACATCGACAACGATCGCTCCTTCACTCTCTCGTGCAAGTCCTTTTTCTTTGATAATCTTAAGCGCATGCGGAATATACTCACTTGCATCACTTTCGCCATACCAAAGGTCAAAGGTTGCACCAAGTTCGCCATAATGCTGTTTGATCTTCTCGACAGAAACCGCCCTTATCTTTTTATAGATGGAATAATACGGCTCCTTCTTGCTTTGGATTTTTACTGTCCAATCTTCTGCCTTTTTCTTGAAATCTTCATCTGTGTTTTTTCGCGCGCTCGCCTTTGGATATGCTTCATTTAGCATATCAAGAGTTATAACCGGCTCCTCCCCCTTGCCCTGAAAATAATAGTCAAGTTTGCCATCTTCAAAAAGTTGAAGTTCGCAAAGTCCCATCTGCAGTCCCCAGTCGCCAAGGTGTACATCTGCAATGACTTCATCGCCAAAGAGTTTGTATAGTCTTTTTAGACTTTCGCCAATTATGGCAGGACGAAGGTGACCTATATGGAGTGCCTTTGCAACATTTGCTCCGCCATAGTCAAGCACGATTTTTTGTTTTCTTTCTCTTTTTTCAATTCCTGCCATGTCGTCTTGCAGGTATTCATTTGCAAGTTGCGATAGTTTTTGATCTGTAAGTTTTATATTGATAAAACCGTTTAGCACGCTAAATTCATAGTCTTTGTTTGTCTTGTCAATCTTGTCAATGATGTTGTTTGCCACTTGGACTGGATTTTGGCCGTGCAGTTTTGCAATTTTGAAACAGCCATTACATTGAAAGTCGCATATCTTTGGAAGGTTTGAAAATGAAACGGTCAAGTCGCCTTCATAACCGCACGCTATGCTTGCATTATTTAACAATAATTCAATATCTTTTGTCGTCATCATTTTCTCCTTTAATCCATGTCGCGTCTTGCTTCAAGTGCCTTTGCAAGAGTATACTCGTCGGCATATTCAAGGTCGCTTCCTATTGAAATGCCTTGTGCAATACGCGTAACCTTTACTCCAAGTGGTTTGACGAGTTTTGCAATATACATTGCAGTCGCATCTCCTTCGACATCTGGGTTTGTTGCCATGATGACTTCTTGCACATTATCTTGAGAAATTCTTGCAAGGAGTTCCTTTATCCTTATATCGTCAGGCCCTCTATGTTCAAGCGGACTGATCGTGCCAAAAAGTACATGATAAGTGCCATTGTAAGACTTGATCTTCTCCATTGCTAGCACATCTTTTGGGTCTTTGACTACACACACCGTCTTTCTGTCACGCTTACTGCAAATAGGACAGATTTCAGTTTCTGTAAAGTTTCCACAGATTTTGCAAAATCCTATCTTTTGTTTTGCTTCTAGAATAGCATTTGCAAAATTTTGCGCACGCTCTAGTTTGCCTTCAATTATAGAAAAGGCATAGCGCTGTGCAGTCTTGTAGCCAACGCCTGGAAGAGATCTAAAGTTTTCAATAAGTTTTTCAATTACATCATCTTGCATATCTTTCATTCCTATAACAATATTCTCATAAAAAGAGCAAGCGGGCTTGTCCCCGCGATTTGCTAATTTTTATTCTAGTCATTTTGTCGATAATTTTTACATCATTCCCGGCATGTTTGGCATGCTTTCCTTTTCTTTGCGTTCGATCTGTCCTAAGCAATCATTGACAGCACTCGTCACAAGATCCTCAAGCATTTCAACATCATCAGGATCGACCACCTGTGGATTTATCTTGATTGACTTTAGTTGTCTAGAGCCCATCATCTTTGCTTCTACCATTCCGCCACCGACAGATGAAGAAAATTCACTCTCTTCAAGTTCTTTTTTTGCCTTCATCATATCCTCTTGCATCTTTTGTGCCTGACGCATAAGATTTCCTAGATTTGCTCCGCCAAATCCGCCAAAATTTCCATAAGCCATAACTATTTCTCTCCTTTTAATTTAATCTCATCGCTTATTAATGATTTAAGTTTATTTATGTCGCTTTCACTTTTTGATAGTACGTTTTCTTTCACAAGCAATATGACTTCCATATCAAGCCCTTGCCATTTTAACGCATTTTCGATCTCACGCTTGCCTTCCCTTAGTAAGTTTATGAGCATGCCGTCATCCACTGTGATAATAAATTTATTTGAGTCAATGCTGACATTTGTGATATCACCACAGGCAACATGGAGTGCAATGAATTTATGCTCTTTTAGATAAAGCACCACCTTTCCCCAGACAACTCTCGGTGAAAGTTTAGTGTAGTCTACGCTCAAATTAAGTTTTTTTTTACTTGACTATCTCCGCTTATTATAGAAAGCGCTAAAGTTTCAAGTAATATTCTCGGCGACAGGGTGTATCTTAACTCATTTTCTGCACCACCGAAAACTTGGAGCATGTTTATAAGATCGCTCATCTCAAAACTCTCGCTTTGCTCCTTGAGTTTTTTGAAATCTTCTTCAGTTTCTGCAAGTATACTTGATGCATCAGCGCAAGACGAGCAAATCAAAAGATTTCGCACATGCTTTGCCATATCTTTGACGAAGACGGATAGGTTTTTTCCGCTCTTGTCGATATCATTGATTAGAGTGAGGACTTTGCCAACATCTTTCTCTTTCAAACTTTGTGTGAATTCAAGTAGTAGCCTAGTATCTGTTGTGCCTAGCACCTTTTGGACACTTTCACTTGTAACAACGCCATCACAGTATGCAAGCACGCAGTCTGCAATAGAAAGAGTATCGCGCACAGATCCTTCGCCTGCAATCGCTATCGCCCTTAGCGCGTCGCTTTCATATTTGATGCCTTCCTTATCAAAGATGTCTTCAAGGTGTTTTGTAAGTGTATCGGTTGACACAAGCCTAAAATCAAATCTTGTACATCTTGACAGAATGGTCTGTGGCAATTTATGTACTTCAGTCGTTGCCAAAATGAAGATTATATGCTGTGGTGGCTCTTCCAAAGTCTTAAGTAGTGCATTAAAGGCACTGTCAGTCAACATGTGTACTTCGTCTATGATATAGACCTTGTATTTCGCACCCGCTGGCATAAATTTCACTTTCTCTCTTAGATCGCGCACATCGTCAACACGGTTGTTTGAAGCGGCATCAATCTCGATTATATTTATATCATTCTCGCTTTCCAGCCTTTTGCAAGTTGGACAATTTCCACATGGCGAGCCGTTTACATTGTTTTCACAGTTTACAGCCTTTGCAAAAATTCGTGCAATAGATGTCTTGCCTATTCCACGAGAGCCTGTAAAAAGATAGGCATGACTGATCTTGTCGCTTATGATTTGATTTTTAAGCGCACGAGTGATATGTTCCTGCCCTATCACATCTTCAAACCTTGTTGGCCTATATTTTCTATAAAGTGAAAAATGCTCCATATTTCTCCATTGAAAAGTTTATTTGCCTTATTATTATACAATCTTTTAGTGATTTTGCAAAGTATTTTTTTAAAGCAAAGGCATTTCTAATTACAAATTATTGAGAATTTGCAAGAATTCTCCCCCGTCAAGACAAGCCCCGCCTACTAAAAAGCCGTCAACTCCTTTGACATTCTTGATTTGTCCAATACTCTTTCCATTGACAGATCCGCCATATAGCACTCTCATCTTCTCGCCAGCAGTTGTCGAGAAATCGTCACTGATAATCTTTCTTATCTCTTTCACAACGGCACCGATCTCTTTTGCAGATGGTGTGACGCCTGTGCCTATAGCCCAGATAGGCTCATAGGCAATAAGGATATTGTCAAGTTCGTTTTCATAAAGCCCTTTAAACGCACTTTCGATCTGCTCTCTTATAACTTCACTGCGCTTGCCAAGTTTGTTTTCACTTGCACTTTCGCCTATGCAAAGAATGATATTTAGTCTATTTTTTAAAGCACTTTTTATTTTAAGGTTTATCGATTTTCCATCTTCCTTAAACCTTTTTCGTCTTTCGCTGTGACCAATGATCACATTTTCAGCACCACTAGACCTAAGCATCCTTCCGCTTATCTCGCCTGTAGACTTGCCCTCTTCGTCTTCGCTTAAATTCTGTCCGCCAACTCTTATAGCGCTTTCTTCAAGCAAGAATTTGCCAAGCGAGATATAGGTGTAAGGCATGGCAATTGTAAGATCAACCTTATCATTTGAAAATCTTGTCGCCATGCCCATAAGATAACTTTTCATCTCGTCATAAGACTTATTCATCTTTATATTTGCAACTACATATTTCATATCGTCTTCTCCTGTATTACTTCAATTGCTGGAAGAGTGCCTTCTTCAATAAACTTTAATGACGCACCGCCACCGGTTGAAATAAAATTGATTTTGCTTGCAAGGTGACAAGCGTTGATAATTGCGACGGTATCTCCTCCACCAACCACCGAATATGCCTTAGAATTTGCAATGCTTTGCGCAAGCGACTTCGAGCCTTTTATAAAGCGCTTATCTTCATACATACCCATTGGTCCATTCCAGAAAATCTGACCTGCGCTGGCAATCTCCTGCGCGTAAAGTTTGGCTGTCTTTGGTCCAATATCATACCCGATCATATCATCTTGCATTTTCTCTACTTTATAAACCCTCTTTGATTTATCTCTTTCTTTCATGCATACATGATCGATAGGTAAAAGCAGTTTTTTGCCTTTTTCTTTGGCGTTAAATATGATCGCTCTTGCTATATCTATGCTTTTAGGCTCTACTAGGCTTGAGCCAACATCCTTTCCCTTGGCGAGCAGGAATGTGTATGCCATTGCTCCGCCAATTATAACCGTATCGGCTTGATCAAGAAGTTTATCAATAATCTTTGCCTTTGTTTCCACCTTTGCTCCGCCAATGATCGCGACAAATGGTTTTTTAGGATTTTCAACTATTTGAGTAAGTTCCTTTATCTCCCTTTCCATCAAAAAGCCGATGGCGTTTGGAAGCAGTCTTGCCACCCCATAGTTTGAGGCATTTTCTCTATGTGCAACACCGAAAGCGTCATCGACAAAGATCTTGCCGAGAGATGCAAGTTCTCTTGCAAAATCCATATCGCAAGTGGTTTCACCTTCATAAAATCGTATATTCTCAAGTAGCAACACATCCCCGTCACCAAGAAGTGAAATTCTCTCTTTGACTTCATCACCTACCGCGTAATTACAGAAAGTGACATTGCACTTAAGTTTTTTTGAAAGCAAGAGTGTAATCGGCCAAAGCGATTTTCTTATGTCAAAACCTTTTGGTCTGCCTAGGTGTGAGATGATCACAATACGCGCACCTTTATCGCTTAGGTACTGAATTGTAGGAATTTCATTTATAACTCTTGTCGCGTCCAAAATCTTTCCCGCGTCATCAAGAGGCACATTGAAATCTACTCGCAATAGCACCACCTTACCTTTAAGGTCTGCAAGATCTCTAATAGTCCTTTTCATAATCTCTCCTTGATAGTAGTGTACTACATTTTTAAAAATTTACAAAATGGTTTTCAAAAACAAAATGAGATATTTTGACATTTAAACGCGATAAAGTTTTTCTAGTAGTTCTAGACTTTTATCAATGCTATCACTTGTGGCAAGTTGTACCCTAGTTTCTTTTGCGCCATTAAACCCTTGTGCATACCACAAAAAATGCTTGCGAAGATAGAGAGTAAGCCAATCTTCGCTGTAATACTTTCTCAAAATTTCAACATGCCTTTTTATATAGAATATCTTGTCTTTCTCTGGCTGTTGGTCAAGCAAAAGTGAAAAAAGCCAAGGACACCCTTGCGCACCCCTTCCAATCATCACGCCATCCACGCCAGTTGCAAGCATTAAGTTATAGCTTTCCTTGTCGACCACATCGCCATTGCCCACAACAGCAATTTTTAACTTTGATTTTAAAGTGGCAATCTTTTCATAGTCGGCTTTTCCGCTGTAGCCTTGAGATGCCGTACGCGCATGAAGAGTGACAAAACTTGCCCCAGCCTCTTCACACATCCTGCCAAACTCGCAAGATATATCGCTGTCATTGCCAAGTCTAAATTTCACCGAAATAGGTCTTGTGGAATTCTTGACACAGGCAGATATGAGTTTGTAGGCAAGTGGAATATTTTTCATAAGCGCTACCCCTTCGCCATTTTTGACTATCTTTGGCGCAGGACAACCCATATTTATATCTATTATATCATAGTGCGATAAAAGTGGATTTTGCAGTGCTTTTACAAGGGCTTCTTCGTCATGACCAAAGATCTGCCCTATTTTTATCCTTTCTTTTGTCGATGAAATGGTCATAAACTGTGTCTTTTTGGCATTATAAAGCATAGCAGAAGCCGAAAGCATTTCGCTGACAGTGGCGTCCGCTCCAAGACACGCGCAAACATCTCTAAAGCCTACATCGTTTACGCCAGCCATTGGCGCTAAAAACAAATTATTTCCAAAATCAATATCTGCAATCTTCATGGCATAAATATATCCTATTTTTTGATTTTTTGCAAATATTTAATCTTTTTTGGAATAAATTTTTATTTTTAAGTGACTCTACCTTTTATATTGCTTATCAGCATACGCAAATATTGCATACAAAGTGGCAATGCGCATATAAAGTAGATAAAGGCGCCAACTATTACGCAGAGCACAATTCCGCCTATTCCACTGACTGCATTTTGCAAGATCAAAAGAGATAAATGCATGACGACTGACGAGATGAGTGGTAAGAAAAATTCTGTAAAACTGACCTTGACAACCTTGCCGAGTTTGATAAGAGAGCAGACGCAAACAATGCTTGCATTGACAATGGATGCAATAGGAAGAGCAAATATATTGATGCTAGGAATAAGTGCCAAGATAAAGACAAGTGCAATTCTAAATATCCCGCCTATTAAATTGAAAGCAAGGCTGTAATTAAAATATCCCTTAGCTTGCAAGATTGACACTAAAAACTGCATGATAGCACTAAGCAAAACCCCTATACCGCTTATGATAGTAAGTTGCCATGCCAAAACTAGATTATCTTGCATAAGCGATGGATAGATGATCGCATAGAGATCTTTAGCAATCGAGATAATTCCAAACACAAGTGGCACAAGCAAAAACCACATCGCGCTAAATGAATTTGCAATCACCATCCTTTGTCCGTCATGGTCATTGCGAGAATTTAAAAATGATATCTTTGGAAGAAGGGCAACCGCAATTGACATAGAGATAATAAGCGGAAAATTTAAGATTGCACCAACAACTCCTGTCTGCAGTCCATAAAGTTTGGTTGCAATCTCACTCTCAAAGCCAGCGCGTCCTAAAAGCGTCACAAAGAAAAGGCTTTCAACCGTGCTGGCAAAGGGCGAAATTGAGTAAGAAAGGGTCAGCGGGAGTACTGCTTTAAAAAAGATGGGCTGAACGCTCTTTGTACTTCTAGCCTTGAAAGGTGAAATCCTTTTTTGTGCGCTAAAAAATAGATAGATAAGCGCCAAGAGTTCTGAGAAAGTAATACCTAAAAAGGCACCAAAAACGCCCTTGGTGGCTCCGCCACTGATAAAGATATATGCAAAGATAAGTCCAAAAGCAAATTTTGCCACCTGCTCTATGATTTGACTGATTGCAGTCGGTGTCATATCTTCATAGCCTTGCATTGCTCCGCGAATGACGCCGATTAGCGCGCTCAGTGGCAAAAGCAAAACAAAAAGCATATAGATTATCTTGTTTTGGCTGTTGCCTTGCAGAGATGAGATAGATCCCGATAAAAATAATATTATAAACCCTAAGACTAAAGCAAGGATGAGCGCAAACTTTATGGCAAGCGCATACAACTTTCTTGCCTTCTCCATTTCTCCGCTCGCACGAGCTGTCGAGATGAGTTTGCTTAGAGCGCTACTTACTCCACTTGTCACTATGGCACTAAGAAGAGCATAGACACTCATAATCATTTGAAATATGCCTATTCCTTCAATTCCAAGTATATTTGTAAGCGGTAATCTAAACAGTGCACCAAAAAATTTACAGACAAGTCCGCTGATTATAAGTATTAATGCACCCCTGCCGACAGATGATTTCATAGTCTTATATTGCGAAAAAAGTAAAAAAGTATTCAAATTTTAACATTAACTATTTACAAATCGAAAAATTTGTGATATATTTAATGTGTAAAAATATAACTTTTATATAAAAGGAGTAAAAATATGGAAAAAAATCCGTTTATTATCGATGACAACTATAAAAATTTGACACCTAAGCAAAAAAGACTCGCTAAAATAAATAATACCTATATTGCCTTGCTTTTAAACAACATTCAAACAAGAATTGATAACGATGCTCACGGAATAGTAGATCCTGTTTTTGATAGAAAATATAATAAATATATTACTCAACTTGAAATATCTGGAAAAATTAAACTGATGTATCCTGATAGTGAAACAGGTGTAGACAGCGGAAAACTTTGTGAAAAACTTGGCTATCTTGTAAAACAACTTTCAAAACAACATTCCGTACCACCAGAACCTAAAAGCAACGACTATACCTCTTTAGAGTACCAGAAGGCTCGTGAAAATTATGAGAAGGCATTAAAGCAATACAAAAATACTGTCAATGCATTTAATAAATCTAATTTGAATGACATTTTAAATTATCTCTTTAACGGAAAATTTCAAAATTATGGTGATGCTAAGTGGAATAGTTTTAAATTAACAAAAAAGTTTGATAAAACCTACCAGTCACCAGTTACGGCCGCATTTGATATTTATCAAAACCGTGAAGAAGGCGATATTGGACTCGATTTTTCTAAAATTTTAGATCTTTCAGTTGTAAAAGATGAAAACGGCAAATACAGTATCTCAAGAGATAGACCTTCCCATGTTAATGTGATTGCTACTTTTTCGGCAGTAGACAGGATGCTCGAAACCTTAAGAGGAGAAGAATTTATGCAACACTATCAAAAAGACGATAAAATTATTGAGGATGTTTCGCTCGGAGAATAAAGTTGATTATTTAAATCTTTTTAAAGCAAGAAAAAACCGCATTTTTATGTTTTTTAATGCGGTTTTTTTTTATATTTATTTATGCGGTTTAAAACATCTCTCGTTCATAGACAAGTGTTGTTGTTTGCTCAACATGAACTTTGCTAGTAAACTCAGCTTCTTTTTCATTATTCTCATTGTTGTGAGCTATTTCGTTTGCATCTTCATCCCTACTTTGAAAGTTTTCGCCTGCAAACCCTCCAAGTTGTATTGTTTCGATATTTTCTTTAGTATTGTCATTAGTATCTTGTCTGTCCGGTAATATGCTTGGCTGTTTGTGGCTTGTTTGTACATCGTTGTAGGGCTCTTTAAGCCTCTGTGGTGAGGCCTGGTCTTGCACGTCTTGCTTTGGACCTTGTCCGCCGGCAGGCTTGCCATCTTCAAAATCAAAAGGTTCCCACTCCTCCCCATCATCTTGAGCGCCCTTTGCCTTTGTGGCTTTAACTTTAGGTGTCGAGGTTTTTGTGCTTGTCTTATTTGTTGCCTTTTTTGATTTTGAAGATTTAGGCTGTGATTCTTGTGTTTCTTTTTTACCGTCTTTAGGCTTCATGACTTCAATCGCGCCAGGTTTTATTTTGAGATCTTCAATCGATTTGACGCTCTTATTCATCTCTTTGACGATCTCTTTAACCTTGTTTTGAGAAACAGGCAACTTTTTCATTCCACCTTTTTCCAAAATGGCTTTGTCAAGCATGTTCTTGTAATTTGTATACTTATATTTTCCACTCATCTTTTCTATCTCGAGATGGGCAATAAGTTCCTTATATCTCTTTAGTATCTCAAGCCCTTCTTCTCCGCCTTCTTCCTCTAGCAGTTTTAGCATCTTGATCAGGTATATTTGACATGCGGTATCATACAGTCCTGCAACAAAGAGTTCAAGATCAATATAGTCTTGCAAAAGCACAGCAAGATTTGGCACTCTATAATCTTCGTTGATGATTGCGACATCTAAAAGGTTGAACACCTTTCTTACATTTATTCTAAAATATTCATTGTAATCATCGACAAAATCAGCTATATGGCTTGTTAAATATTGCCCGGCAAAGACATTGTCAGCTTCTTCTTGCAAGTATAGTGAAGCCTTTGCTTTGACATCGTCGATCATTTCCATACGCACAACGAAGAAGAAGTTTTTTCGCATGTACTGCGTATTTGCTTTATAAAAGTTTTCGCCACTATCACTTATCTCTTTGTTTATCTTGACAAGGTCTGTTTTGATTTCGTCAGGAATGATATATTTTCCTGTCCGCGTGAATCTTCCAATAAGGGCGCACTTGATTGAAAGCATTCTAAGCATTGTCTTGTAATATGAAATTTCATCTTCATCACTCGTTTCATATTCGCTTCCATAGACCTTTAAAGGTTTGATAGGATTTTGTGGTTTTTCATTTGGCTGATCGCTCTTTTCGAGTTCCCTCTCTTGTCCTTCTTGTGACAATTCTTTGTCTTGCGACTGAGATCGTTTTTCTTGTTCTTTTTCAATGCTTGAACTTGTGTCCTCTTTATTTGTTTGCTTTTCCCCACCTTCAACAGTTGTATTTTCTTCCACTTGCATGTTTTTTTCATTGCCATTTTCAAAATCTATATTGTTTGTCTTCTTATCAAAGATAAAATCTGGTTCTGATTTTTTATCAGCACCTAGATGCAATGTCTTATTTTCATTATTAATAGGAGTGGTTTTTGCATAATCACTTTCATTAATGAAATTTATCTTGTCTTGACCACTGCTTTGGTTTTGAATGATATCCATATATGCATTATAATCTAAAATTTAAAAAAATTCAAGCATATTGATTTACAAATTGACATTCTTAAAATCTTTTTTCTTATAATAGATATTATTGTATAAAATATCGCGTTTAAAATGAAAAGTTTTATACAAAAATTTTAGCAATTTTCACTCTATTTCTTCAAAAAACTTACGCAGTACGGTTTTTCTTTTATTGCATTGAGCGTTATACCATTAGAAACGCATTTGCCGTTTCTATTGAAAAGGCAATTTGCCCGACAAGTGATCGTCATTGTCTTGCTATCCCTTTGCGGTGCATAATCTGGCGTTTTAGAAAACAGACTTTGAGTGGTATCTTCCACCTCTTTACTTTCATCCTTTTCATATATGGTACATAACACGCTTTCGCTTACACTTATATCCTTCGCCTTGCAGGTAAATCTATCATTATACTTGCACTGTCTTTTTCTACATCTAATATCCATACAAACTCCTATTAGATTTATTGACAAACATTTGACAAATATACATAAATTCAATACAATAAAATTGAAAGGAGAAAAAATGAAAGTATTATTATTAAAAGATGTCAAAGGCACTGGCAAAAAAGGCGACATAAAAGAAGTCAGTGACGGCTACGCAAACAATTTCTTGCTTAAAAACGGCTATGCAAGAAAGGCTGACAAAAGTGCGATAAGCGAAAACGATTCTAAAAAGAGTGCGTCTGACTATCATAAAGAGATGGAAAGACAAAGCGCGGAAAAAGTTGCTCAAAAACTGAAAGATGTCACGGTCACAATCAAGATAAAATGTGGCGAAAATGGAAAGACTTTTGGCTCTGTCACTTCAAAAGAGATAAGTGAAAGCCTGTCAAAACTGGGCTTTGATATAGACAAACGCAAGATTGAACTTAAAGAGCCTTTAAAAATCATCGGCTCTTATACTGTCACTGCAAAACTGCATCCACAGGTGAGCGCAAATTTTGCTGTTGAGATAGTCGCAGAAAATTAAAAATTTTAAAAGGAGAAAAAATAATTCCTAAAATCATCCACTTTTTTTGGTGTGAGGATGGGAAGAAAAGGGATATTTTTTATGAAAAATGATGATATCAAAAGACCTTATAGAGTATTAATCTTTTCCATGACATGTGGACAAGGTCATAATATGATTGCTAAAAGTTTAAAAGAGAGTTTTGAAACTTTTGGCTCCACTGTAAAAATTGAACAATTTTATGATAGTCCTAAGAAGATAAAGCGAGCAAACAATCAATATTTCTTTGTCTGCAAACATTTTCCAAATTTATATGATAAAATTTGGAATAGACTTAGAGCGAAAAATCACTATAAAAGGAATAAACTTCCCCATTTTGCACGTGGAGCTCTTAAGTACTTTGAGAATACTATTCAAGAGTTTAAGCCTGATATAATCATCTGCACCCATCTATATGCAAGTGCGGTAATTTCATATATGAAGACAAATGAAATATTGTCAAAAAGAATAATCACATCTACAATTCTTTTTGATTTCACTTTAGCACCTTACTGGGAATACTCCAAAAATGTGGACTATATCTTTCAGCCTTTTGAAAATACTACGCGAGAGCTGAAAGATAAGGGCTTTGTCGATAGTCAAATCGTCACACTAGGTATGCCCGTACGAAAAGAGTTTTGCCTTGCCTATGATACCAATCAATATAAGGATAAACTTAATCTCGCGAGCAAATTTACCATCATGTTGCAAGCTGGCGGAGGCGGAATTGGTAAAAATGAAGAACTTGTAAAAAAACTTTACTATAACCTAAAAGATATTAATATCATCTGCGTAAATGGAAGTAATAAAAAGAGTTTTAAAAATATTGAAAAATTTATCACTAACTCTAATGCAAAGAATATATATAATTTAGGTTTTGTCGATAATCTCTACGATTATATGAAGGCAAGCGATTTAATACTCACAAAAGGTGGCGGGAATGGAATAAGTGAAATTTTGGCACTTAAAAAGCCGTTTGTTATTCGTGAAAATATGATTATAAATGAGAAAATAAATTGTGAATTTCTAGTAAAAGAAGGTGTCGCGTTAACTGCCAAAAGCATTGATGGTATAATCAAACTTTGCCAAGAACTTAAAGACGACAGCTCAAAGCTTGACGGCTTGCTAGAAAACATTTCAAAATTTTCAAAGCCGAACGCTTCAAATGATATCGCTTTGTTTTTATTAAATAGATTTAATAAATTAAATAAAAATATTTAATTGCAGTGTGTCGACAAAATAACAGACTGCAGAGAAACAAGCGAAGGCTTGCGCTCGAAAAAGTGGCTTAGCCACTTTCTATGGGGTACCCCGAAAATCGTAAGATTTTTGGGGAAAAGGAGCAAACGAGCGACAGCCGCGTAAAATTACAAAGTAATTTTCGCTT
>CALVNK010000025.1 GCA_944349615.1 uncultured Clostridia bacterium | reverse complement strand
ACAACGCGAGAAATGGTGCACAATCTGTTACAAGTTCTAGTTACACTTTATCAGGCGGAAGTATATATAAACTCACATTCGATTATTTGACCGAAAAAAGAATTTCATCGCTAAATGATTGCTCTCTTACCGTTGACATCATTGACGGAAATGGTATAACAATCTACACTCAAAGTGGATTGCGTTCTGCTTTTTGGAATAACATGGCAATCTATATTAGAACAGCTCAATCTGTTTCCTCATCCATTCAAATTCGAGTATCCCTTGGTACAGAGGAGAACCTTGCTAGTGGCGTTGCATACCTTGACAATTTTATTATAACCCAGCTAAACTCTACAGAAGAAGGCGCTGACAATTCGGCGGTTATAGAAGAATTTGAAAATGCATCTAATAAAGCAGACCTAACAGATTATTATTTGAGTATGGCAAGTGATGGAGAGGTTTCTAATGAAATTAAAGATTCCCCTGCATACAATCTGGCTGTCAGTGAGAGTTATGATGACAACCTTACATCAACCGATAATGTGACCGATTTTGCAAGTGGCGGAATTGTAAGCGGAAGCGACAATCCTTTTGTATACGATTTGCCTGACCTTGCAATTAATGATTCAAATTATCTAGTCATTTCATCTCATAGGCCATCAACAACAACATTAAGTTCGGCATTCACTTTGTCATTTGAAGAAGGCAGTTACTACAAATTTTCATTTGACCTTGCAACTATTTTTGGCATAAATGCAGATGATGCTGATAGCGATGACCATGATTGCAAATATGGCGTAACTGTAACAATTGAAGGTTTTGACAGCGTTGAAAGACTTTTGACATATAGCGAACTTGAAAGCTTTTCACTGTTTATGCACTGCACATCGGCTACAAATCCTACAATAACCTTCTCACTTGTATCCGACTGTAATCAAACTATGGGAACAATGCTTGTAACAAGACTTGACCTTCAGACTATAAGTGAAACAGATTATAACAATGCACGCATTTCAAGCGGACTTAATAGAACTAATTATATTATCAATCAAACTTCATCGACCGAAGACGATACAACCGATGATGACACATCTGACGACACTACAACCGATGATACAACTCCTAGCGAAAACAATGTACTTCTTATGATATCTTCAATCCTTATGGGGCTTGCGCTTATCGTTGCAATAGTTGGATATTTACTAAAACATGTAAAGATTAAGAAGATTGATAGAATTAAGAAAGAATCTTACGACAAGAAGATTGCAATAAATCACGACGCAATCTTGGTTGAAGCTCAAAAAGTGCGTGACGAAGAATACAAACAACTTCAAAAGGCAAAAGAGATCTTACAACAAGAAAAAGAAAAAATCGAAAAAGAACATGAAGAATATGTAAGTAAAACTCGCCTGCAAGCAGGAAGCAAGATTACTCGTGAAATGGATACTGCATTCAAACAGTATAACTATGATATCAATAAGATTAATCAAAAGATTGATATTATAAATGAAAAACTTGACTTTACTATGAGCGCTGAACACCTACTTGTTATTGAAAGAAATATCGTTGCTCAGCAAGAAGATAGATATTATCAAGATAAACGCGAATATAAAAAAGAGCGTAAAAAGCAACTGAAAATAGCTAAAAAGCAAGAAAAAGATAATAAATCAAAAAAATAAATCTTTTCAACAAAAAAGACTTTAGAGAAAAAATCTAAGGTCTTTTTTCAAAGTCTATGATTATAATATCGCAACCGATAAACTTGAGAAAGCCTATCTATTAAAACAAAATATTAATTAATTTTTAATTTGTCTAAATGAAAATATATTTTTTATGAATCTTTACTTATCACTAATATATTCAAAATCTTCTCCTATTTATTTCTTTTACTCTCAAAAAAGGTTGTAAGAAGATTGGAAGCCTCTTTTTCATATTTTATATCTTGCTCCACTTCCACCTTATGATTTAACCTTTCACTTGTTAAAATGGCTACTAAAAGATCATCTTGAGATGTTGTTTGCTTGCAAGCATATACAACCTTTTCAATCCTTGCATTGACAATAGCACCTGCACACATAGGACAAGGTTCAAGCGTTACATACATTTGACAACCATCAAGTCGCCATGACTTTAATTTTTTACACGCTTTATTTATCGCACAAATTTCAGCGTGCATAAGAGCATTCTGCGTCTTTTCTCGCCTATTTTGTCCGCGCGCAATTATATTATTGTCCTTAACAATGACTGCCCCTATTGGCACCTCGTCATTGATGTAGGCTTTCTCAGCCTCTTTTAATGCATAAACCATAAAATCTTTCATAAAAATAAAATTATCCCCTTACCCCATAAATGTTTATTAAATTGTCACTTAAAATTGTTATAAATATAATAACCTATTTAATTCTAAATTTAACAATTTCCTCTTTTATTTCGTTTGAAACTCTAAACGATTGCCTTGCCTTTGAAATTGTTTGATTTCGAGTAAATTTGTCATCTATTTGTGATAAAAAATATACCATAAAATCAGTATTGATAGTGAAAGCTTCGGCATATGCCCATGCAAGAGCCATTTTTACATAATAATTATCATCTTTAACGCCTTTAAACACCTCCAAAGTGTCTAAAAAATTTTGTTTTAAATTAAAACGCATAATCCAAACAATACCAACTCTTGTGTAGAAAGGTTTCTCATTTTTAAGAAGATTTATGAAAAATTCCTTTTCGCTTTCGAGTTTCTTTAACCTTGTCGCAACCCCATCGCATGTTGCCCAATTATCTATAAGTGGCAAAAACTCTTTCAACATTTCAATTTTTCGACTATTTTCGAATTTACTATATGCAATATAATAGCCTATTATCAAAATTTGTTCGTGATACACTATATCGCCATCAAAAATGTCATCAATCTCATTCTTTGCAAGGTTTTTAGCAAAATTTTCAAGCAATTGATTTTTTATGCCTAGAATTTGATATTTGGTATCGATAAGTTTTTTAGCAAATTCCGCATTTTGAGCATTTGTGTTTTTTATTAAAAAATCAATAATTTCTTCGTATATTTTTTTCTCCATAATTTCAATTATAAAATTTTAAACATGATTATGTCAAATAAAATATATTAATATTTTAAATAGAAACTTTTTACAAAATTGATTTTTCTTATCTAATAAATATCTTCTATTCCATTTATCTGTTGCTTATTTATATAACTTATCATTTATTTCAAACAATTTACGAAAGTTATTTTATCTTTTAAAAATCAACTATAAAGTAAACGAAATATTTTAACTTTAAAAAACAATGAAAATAAATTGAAAAAATATTACTTTTATGATATACTAAAAAAGTCATAAATAATAGTATAGAAAACAATTACAGCGTAAACTTTAAAATTACTATAGTAATCAAATATCAAATTGTAGACGATAAAAAGACTCACACATATCAGATATTTCACCATAAATAAGTATTCAAATAAACTATATGTGGGTGTACCTCAGCAGGATAGAGGGTTCGCCTCCTAAGTGAAAGGTCTTTTGGCTGCTTTACTTACGATTTCCCTTATAAACAAAGGGTTCTGCTGATTGCTAGTTTTGACTTTTGCAAAAATTCCATACTCATTTCCATAAAACTTTGATTTTTTCTAAAATTCTTATGTTCCCATAGTAAAGTGGATATTACAAGCCCCTCCTAAGGGCTAGTGGCAGGTTCGAGTCCTGCTGGGAACACCACAAGGGTGGAAGCATAGCAACAGGGCTATGCTTTTTTCTTAAATAGGTTGTCAAATAAATTGACATACTCATCTTCATCTTCTTCAAGAAAATGGCTGTAAACATTAAGTGTGACAGAAGCGTCAGAATGACCTGCAAATCTTTAAAATCTATGCTATTTACAACTTTGTCTGAAAGTATTACCCTTCCTGTTGAAGCGTCAATCGTCATAAGGCGGGCACCTTCAAATAATTTATCATGATTTGGACATAGTAATAATCCATTATAATAATTTATAGCATCATAAGTATCCTCGCATTTGGAATAAGGAACAATGTGGCTAGCTATTAAAAAATCTTTGTACTCAAATCCACATAAAGGACATCTGTGTTTATTATTTGTAAACAAACCATCCCTAAAAATTCTCTGAACATTTTGATTTCTCGATTTTATCGCTAACTCTACAAATTGTTCCTGATCTATACTACTTTGCTGTCGCATCAAAACAAGTAAATATTCACAAAATTGAATTTTTTATTTTATTTTTTTATTATTTTATTCTATTTTAGAAATTTATTATTGTGTTTGGCTTTACAACTGTTAATTCAAAAAATATGAAATAAACATATTTAAAAACAATTCTTCATATAGAAAATATATAAAATACAAAAAATAGAATTTTAAAATTATAAATTTTTTGTCGTTTATGCAATAAAAATCCATAGGATTTACCTATGGAATTTTTGTTTTATAAACATAACTAACATTGATATGAAAGTCTTTATTCAAATATGCTAAATGATTTTACTGATCGTTAGAATTTTGTACCAGTTGTTTTTTCTTCTTTTTATGACGAAGGACTAGAATTATGGTCAACACTATACCTATTAGTAATGCTCCGCCAGCACTAGCTATGATTATAATCAAGGTTGTTGTATCAAGTCCAGATGGAGAAGGATCTTTGACAGTGAGTGTATAGTTTGTTTGACCTTGATAATTTCCGTTTGCCGAAATGGTGATTGTATATTGCTTGCCATACTCAATTTCCCCATCGTAATCAGCTATATTGTAAGTCAATCCAACATTTTCTAGAGGTTGGCTGTTTGTATCAGTGACCGTTGCAACATTTGAAAGAGGATTAAACTCACCTTCTGCACTACCAAAGCCTATAAACTCGTCAAGAGTGATTGAAGAAGATGTGAGAGTAATAACCACTGACATAGGATTTACTATAACGGTGCTTGACGCCAAAGTAAAATTATAGCTATCGGCATCCGCGCCCGATACAGAAAGTTCGATTGTATATTGTCCAGCACTTAAGATAGTCTGATTGTTTTCAGCATTCAATGATACTGCGACATCATCACCAGACAATACTGAGTATTGAGATGTAAGAATAATTTGCTCTCCATTAAATGTGAATTCATCTTCAAAGGTTACAACAACGTCGATTTTTGCAACATTGATTTCGATGATAAATGTTTGGAAAATATAATTTGAGCCTTGAGCAAGTGTTGCAAGATATGTTGCAGTTCCTGCCTTAAGTCTGCCACCTTGAGTATAGTTTACATTTTGCTCTACTATTGAATAGGCAATATTATCTCCTACTGAATTTTTTAATAGATCGAGCTGACCAAGTGTATTTAAAATTTGAGTAGCATTTTCATAACCGTCTGCATTTGGAGCAATTGAAATTATCGCTTTCAAACCATCATCGTTGTTTTCAAAAGTAATGTTTTCGTAGACATCGTTTTCTATAGGTGTTGCCCTAGTAATAGCAAATTGGTTATTTGCCAAAGTAAATTGATAGTTATCAGCATCTTGACCTGAAACAACTAAAGTCAGCGTATAATCGCCAATTTCAATAAGTGGAGTATCTGACTCCAAAGAAATTTGTACATCATCATTCTCAACCAACTGATAGTCGTTGATTTGAGGAATAATTGTATCACCTGTATATTGCTGTGAATTTGACACAAGAGAAATTGTTATCGGTTTTTTAGTAATTTCGAACTCTAAAGAAGTGCTGAAATCGTTATAATTTTGATTATTTGTAGAAGCTATTACAATATCAACTTGATACTGCCCTACCTTTAAATAACCGCTATCAGCAAGTGTATCTGATGTAATATCTATTTGAAGTTCGTCGCCACTAAGTATGCCTTGAATATTTTCAGCCACAAAATTGTCTAGATGCTCGCGTGTTGCATTTGTATCGCCATAAGACATTTTTAATTCTTGTGTATCATTAAATGACAAAGTTGCTTTCTTGACAACAATAGTAAGCACATTTGCATCTAACTGATAATTGTCATTTGCTATAGCCACTTCTAAACTATAACCACTTTCATTAGCTAAAAGATTTCCATTTTCAGTAAAGTTAAGTGAGTCAATGTTTACGCTATAATCTGTATCTACTAAAATTTCACTTTGCAAGGTGGCTACGATATTTGTTTTAGTATAATTTTCATTACCATAAACGATTTCTAAATTAGTCTTATTAAGTGAAATTATCTTCTTTTGCACTGTTAAAGTTATATTTTCCTGTTCATTTGGATAAGAAACTGCTATATTATAGTTTTCTTCGCCATCAAGGCAAGTAACAACAGCACTTAATACAACACTTTGCCCTGCATTTACAAGTGAATTATAATCGTCACCGTTTGCCTTTGCAACGATTTTAACCTGCACATTGTCAAGGTTAAGCCATTCATGTGGACTTTGTTTTTGAGCAGTTGCAAGTGCAATTACTTGGTCATAACTATCACCATAAGAGATAGAGGCACTTTCAACTTGTGATATACTGATATTAACTTGTGCTTTTTGAATTGTTAGAAGCCCACTTTCACGACTCAATGTGTAGTTTTCATTTATTGGCGCGAAATCTATCTGATATCCGCCGTCCTTGAATCTCAAATTGCCATCGGCTGTAAAATCACTATCTTCAAATTTAGTGGTAATTGTAATATTTGAATTTAACTCAAATTCGTCAGTTAAAGTTTGGTTTATATTGTCCTTGTTAAATGATTGCGCTCCAAAGATTGCGCTTATACTTTCAATATCAATTGAAATAAGTTGTTTTTGAATGATGAAAGTCTGATCGTTTACAATTGTAATATTATAATTCTCTTCACTATCATTTTCGTCAAAGACAATGTTTACTCTTGCGCTGACCCGCTCGCCTGCTTGAGAAGAGGTTGAGTATGGAGTTTCTCCAACATAGGCTTTAATTGTAATTGTCGGTGTGGATAGGAAAGATCCTTGCTCATAACTTGTAGTAAAACCTTGATTTACAGTATCTGGACTATCGCCATAAGTTATCATAAAGTCCTCGTCTGTCGATACCAAGATTGTCACATTAGCACGATTAACTATAAATGGAAGTACCTGCTCTTTTGCACTATAGTTTGTGTTTTCGCTTACTGTAATTGTAATTTGATAGCCATCTTCATTTGCTGGAATATAGATACTAGATGAAGATGTGATCTCTTGACAAGTTACAGAATATGGCACATTTGTACCATCTGAAAGTGTTGCGAGATTTAATCCCTCAATATATGTTTGGAAATTTGCAACTGTGACATCACCATAATCAATAGCCTCAATCGTATTTGCAATGCTTACCTCAGCTTTATTTACTATCAATATGATTGTGCCTTGGAAATCTTGGTAATTATCAAGTCCGTTTGCTGAAACTGAAATTGTGTAGCCACTTTCATTGGCTTGAATTGTCCCTTCTTGAGATGAAATTGCCTCGCATGTCAAAGTATATGCAAAGGTTTGATCCTTCACGCCAACAAGCGTGATTTTCTCTTTTATAAAATTTTGCCAATTTTCAAGTGTAATCTCTCCATAAGTAGCCTCTAATTGTGACGATGAAAGCGTAAGAGTTGTCTTTTGAACATCGTACGAATAGCTTTGATCAAGAGAAATTGTATAGTTGACGCTGTCATCTCCTGTTACTTGTAAGGTAATAGGATATTGTCCAACATTGAGAATTTCATCACTTGTTAGAGTTAGCAAAACTTGGTCGCCTATCTCTATTTCACTTGAAGAAATTGCTGGCAAGGTTGCAATTTCGCCATCATAAGTCTTGGATAAAGAGTCGGTAATTGTAATTGATACTATCTTTTTGGTAACTTCAAAGATAACTTCAGTAAACTGTCCGCTATCTGCAACAGTCGCAAGTAGTTGATAATTGCCTGCCTTTAAATATCCGCCTGTAGAAAAACTATTTTCGGCAAAATTTTCAAAGGTAATTTCTGCATTTTCATCAAGCGAAAGTTCTGTTATAAGCAAAGTTTTCAAGGTTTCTATAGCATTTTCATTTGTGATTTGTCCATAGGTTAAATCGTCAAGTTCTGTTTGTTCGCTTAAAGTTGAATTGATTTTTAGAGTCAAAGTAAGTTCTTCACTTGCAGTTTGATAATTTGGATCAGTCAAAGTGATAACTACTTGATAGCCACTTTCATTGACCTTGAGATTGCCATCACTAGAATAGCTTGCCGAGCTTATTTCAGCACCATAGGTGGCTGTTTCACTATTCGCTTCGCCTTCAAAAAGGTCGCCAAGTTGAGCTGTTAAATTATCTTGTGTGATTTGTCCATAGTCAAAGGACTTTTCTTGAGAATTGAATGTAATAGTCTTCTTTTCAACTGCAAGTTGTACATCATTATTATAGGTTATATTATAATTGTCAATTCCATCAGTCACATTTGGCTCTATTGTAAAGGTTACATTTGCACCTGCTTGAGTAGTTATTGAATACTCACTATCATTAACCATAGGAGTAAGCTCATATGAAAACTCACCTACAAAACCATCATCTGTCACACTGATGAGATTATTTACTGTGTCTACGCTGTCACCATAGGTGATTTGGGCATTTTCTATCGCATTCAAAGTGACACTAACATTCTTCTTTTCAATTGTTATAGACAATGTTTTGGCTGACGAATAGTCACTGAAGCAATAGGTATTATCTAATAGTGTGAAGGTCACTTGATATGAGCCTGCATTTTGAGGAAGATTATTGTCGCCTAGTGAAGAATTTGTATCGACAACTGGGCTATAACTCAAAGAATAGTCTGCACTGCCAAAGTTGCTGTCTTTGCAGGTTATAACCAAATCTTGCTCTTGCAAAGACTGTTCTTGTCCGTTATATGTGAAAGATATTGCACTATTGATATCAACATCAACTATATAATATTCAGTTACCTGAAGGGTTTGTGTAGACTGAGGAGGCGCGATAGATGTTGGCACTGAAATGATTTTATAATTATCTTGATCTTGGTGTCTATATGCAACATTAGATATATCCACCATTATGCCATCACCCTGCAAAGCCGAACCGCCACCACTTTGCCAATATTCGCTTGTACCATTTCCCACAACTAATATTAGATTGCCACCTTCAAAATATGAATTGACTGCAATGTCTGAGTAATTAGCAACAGACTGAGAAAGCTGGTAAGATGTAAGTTCAACATAGGTGTTATTTTGATATCCGCCTGACATTTGATAATTAGCTGTTGTATTAGACAAAGTAATATATCCTGTTGTAGTTATGTTGGTTGTATTGCCATGAGTCCAATAATTATGTGCATCGTTGATGGCAATCGCACCATACATACTAAGTTCTGTCATACTATCAGTACCATTATTCTCAACAGTGCCTGTAAAAGCATTGATAAAGCCTGCTATGTTTACAGTTGGTCGATTACTATTTCCAGATTGATAACTTCTTAATACAGTTAAAGCACTTGCAAAAAACTGTTCTCTATTATCACTTGTTTGCGATCCATCACCTGTCAAAGTTCCATTACCTTTAACGATAATATTGCTAAAGTTGGCAGTTTGATTACCTTCGATCGCACCAATAACTATTGATGCAAATGGATAAGTACCTTGTACACTTAATGTACCATTCAACTCAACAGTGACATCTGAAAGCGTTATATCTGATGAGCCAACAAAACCCGCAACTGCACCGACATTTGTTGTATTGTTACCAGTCACTTGATAAGAAGCACCATTTCTTATCTTTACATAGACATTTTCGATTGTAGCATTATTGCCTAAAGTACCACAAATTATGCCTGATTGGGTTACTCCAGTGCTAGAGATCGTTACATTGGATGTCAAAATCACACGTAGATTTTTAATAGTACCATTCAATCGTCCAACGATTGCACCACTATCGCCAGATAGACTGTTTGTCAAAGTTCTGTTAACATAAACTGTGTGACCATTACCATCGATTATGCCAGAATAGACTATATTTGAAAAATTAGCAACCACGATATCTTGCGTTAGATATCCATTAAGCCCCATTGTAACAATGCGGATCAAATCACTTTCATCGTTTATTGGATTACCAGAAGTGGAATTTTGCGTCACAACGCTTGCTTCAAAACTATTTAAATCACTTTCAGTAGAAACATTCGTGGTAGCAACAGAAACAGCGAAATTGCCTCCACTTGTATTATTAGTATAGTTTGCGCAACCTGCTGGAAGACCAGCAAAGATCACATCGTTTCCGCTTATATATCCTTGATAGGTATTTGAATTGTTATCTGTAAGTACATAGGATGTCATATTATTGGTAGCAATTCCTGATGCTATTATGACCAAACCATTGCTAGTATCGCCAACCTTGGCGGTAAAACTCAACTCATATTGATCATCATTTACAACGACATTATTGGTTGGAGCAACATGATAGGCTGATGATTGCATCAAGGTGTCAAGTCCACTTGACCTATAGTAGTTCGTTATTCGTGTAGAATCATTTTCTGTTCCCTGCCACAAGAACACCGACCAAGATACCCAGTGAGTTTCTCTAGTCCCTTGTTCATTTATTTTATATTCATAAGTCCCTTCAAAAGATGAGTATAAATTGTCGATTGTATAGGCAGTTGTACTATAATTTGTAGTGATATTTGCTACAACCCTGCCATATAATCTGCCTGTACCTTTAGTGACAACATTGTTGATTGTTACATTTCCGTTGTTTTGAACAACGCCTGCAATGTTGCCTGTATAGCCTCGATCTGTTGTTGTGGAAGCGATATCGCCTCCGTTTGTAGTCGCTAAACACGCGGTAATTTCACCATTATTGATAACGGTACAATTTCGAATTGTTGCACCTGCATTTATGGCACCTGCAATACCACCGCTTGCCACAAATGCCTGCTCATTTGAAAGATTTGCATCACTAAAGGCCATAAGCTCTGTGTCAGAATTTATAGTCATCGTACAATTGCCAATGGTAGATCCGGTTAACATTTGTCCAACGATACCGCCAACTCTTACCACTGTTCCATCATTTGATCCGAAAGCCACCCTACCAGTTTGAAGCACTACATTAAGATCAAAGATTTTTCCATTATTACCTAGAGTTCCAACAACGGCACCCCAATTAGAGATACCTCCACTGTTATTTTTAAAATTAAAGCCTAGATCTCTTTGGTTTGGTCCATTTACATAAAGAGTATAACCTTGACCATACAAGGTTGCAGTATAACCAGTGGAGGTGTCGGTTGAAAAAGTGTCAAGATAGGCATCTGTATTGATGATAGTGATATCATTTGTCAAAACGATGTTTTCGTTTGCAAGCAAGGCAGTACGCAACTCTTGAGCGGTTGACACCTCTGTACCAGAAACATTTCGCCCAATCGATTGACCATGAGTGAATGTCGAATCAGTTTGCGCATGAGTTTGCCTCTCTGTTTGAGGAATATTAAGCCCAAAAATAAGCGCAAATATCGTCAATATTGAAAATAAAAGTACGCCTAGTTTAATAAATTTTAAATTAGATGTTTTTTTCATAATGCCCCCATGTAAAAAATAAAATAACTAATTACATTATATTATTAGACAAAATTTAGTTAATATGTAGTTAGTTAATATGCATATGTAGTGAAAAAAATAAAATAGTTCTATCTATATTTAAGGATAATTATTTTATAGATAACTGTCAAGCAAATTAGATAATTCTTTAAGCCATTTTAAAATATTTGCAGTATAGTTAAAAAAATTGAATATAAATAATGAATTTTGTAATAATTGGTTATTTAGATTGCATATTTTAATAAAAAAACGTTATTTTGTAAAAAATGTATTGACTTTTGTAAAAATATATGTAAAATAATTGCGGAGTGTGATAATATGAAAACAAACAGACAGACAGAAACCAACAAATATTTTAACTATGCACAAAAATTCTTGCTTGATATTGGTGCGATTTATCCTAGTCCATTTAATTTTGATAAGGATATATATTATAATAACCAATTGGATAGAGAGCGAATTTTTGCACTAGCAAAACTAAATCACAAGGCATATTTGGCTGACGATTCAGACAAATTTTTAAGTGAAATCGAAAATATTTTAAATAATACAGAAGAAGATAATATATTTGAATATAACAAGTAAGTTATAAAAAAATTTTCTTGTCATTTTAAAAATAAAAATAAAAAAACCGAGGGTTTTGAAGTGACCCCTTCGGGGTTCACTTCAGTTTGCTTATTTATGCTATGAAACATCTCGGTTTTTTGAAATTATGTTAATTTTTATTTAAATTAATTATTGAATTTCTTCTGCCATGTTTAGTGAGTTAAATCTTACTGTTATGCTGTCACCATCACTTGAGAATGAAACAATACCATCTTCATCCGCTCCGCTTTGAACTGAGAAATTATTATATCTATAATCATCTAAACTTGTAGCAAAATACTCATATCCTACCTGCACTCTAAAAGTATGCTCAGGATTGTATAGGAATGTAAAGGTTTTCTCTCCGCGATTTAAGTCACTCCATATAAAGTCATGCCATTGACTTTCAGGATAGTTGCTTCCATAGATATAATCTTGACCTAAATTTTCATAGTCACTAAACCAAATCCTAAAATTTTTATCTTGATATGCAGTAAGTGTAGACAAATCCACCGTCACATAAACTGTCCAAAGATCAAAGTTCTCCACCTGACCATACTCTTTAACTGTAATAGTTTTAGTGATAATTCTATCCTTATCTGTATCTTTAAAAACCAGGGTCGTTGTACCTAAATTAACCTTGGTTAAATCAATTGTAAACTTTGCGGAAACAACTCTAGAATTACCAAAATCTAAAGTAGGACTGACTGCTGATATCGCGTCATCAGGAATTACATCTTGATTTGTTGAAAAAACATCGACATAGAGTAAACCATTTTGACCGGTAGAGGCATTGATAAAGCCTTGTTGACTACCAAAGGAAAGCTCAAACCTTTGATTAGCAATAAATGAAGAGTCGCCTTCTTCAGCCATAGAGATTTGGCTAGGTGCAAAAGTCCAACCCATACCATAGTCAGAAGACAATATCTCATCGGCATCTGTTATTTGTGCGGTGATTGTCACGTCCTCAGCAGGCATTGTAAATGTATAGAAACCTGCTTGCTCTGTCGGAGTACAAGGTACTTCATTTGCATATACATTTGCCACCTGCACGAAAACCTCGCATTCTACTTCCACTGTGATAGTTGTTCCGGCTGGTGCTATTTTATATGAAGTGTTAATATCATACCACTGCCCACTATTGCAAGTGATAGTATAGCTTGTTTCTGTGTCATCATCACCTTTATCGCCATCCCCACAAGCAAACATCAAAATACCAGCAAGCATAATGATAAGTATAGTGATACCTGTAATTAAACTCCTTTTGACCCTTGTCATTTCCCACCTCGCATTCTATAATTATATTTTATTACTTAATTTAATATATTGCAAACAATTTTGTTATAAATTGCAAACATTTTTAATAAAAAGAAGATAACATTAGATAATCAATGCAATGCTAAATAGTAATTTGTATATCTATAATCATTACTTACTTCCCTGCCAAACCATGAAGGTGGCTGAAAATCGTGCATTGACTTTTCATCATCAAATTCGACTTCGATCATATACATCCTTTTAGGTTTAAAAAATTGATTTATTTCACAAGTTTTTATCCCTTTTCCTTCAATTTCAATCTTAAATCGGTCTTTTACTATCGTTTCACCCTTTTTATAGTGATTTAATAGATATTCGTAAGTCACCTTGGAAATTTCCTTTTCATACTCATCTCGCTTGTTGCCAAACCCGTTTTTCTCTGCAAAATAAAATTTGCACTCATCAATTGCTCGCACTCGTTTTTCGCTTTGACCAATATTTACATAAGTCTGTTTTATATTTATTTTTAATGTGGCATCTTTAATTTTGCTTTTATCTTGCAATAAAAATTTTCTTTCATATTCACGCTTACTTTCTATTTTATCATCATAGACATTTAATAGATGAACTATAAAATCACAGATTTTTTGTGCATTCTCTTCGCTACTGACAATCTTTTCATGTGGCAAATTAAAATCGACAAGCAATTTTTCAATTCTATCACTTACACTATTTGCCTCGCTTTCTGTCTGATATCTTCCTTCGGTTTGATATGGAAAATTGCGTTTCAAAAAGTATATTAGATTATCATATCTATTGAAAACATCAAGTACAACTCTATTAAAATTCTCGACAGGATAGCGCTTTTCTGCTGGCAAGATTTCATTGTAAAAAATGCTCAAAATAAGCGGACTATCAATGATTATAACATTAACCTTGCCAAATGCTCTCTTTATCTTAAAATTTTGATTTGCTAAAATGTAAAGTTGGTCACTTAATGCAATTGTTCGATTTTCTCGCACTAAATCTTTTGCAAATTCGTCTACATATTCACAAGATACTCCGAGCATATTTAATTTTCCCGCAAGATATTTTGCAAGAGTTGATTTGCCACTACATGGCCCGCCAATTAGATTAACAATAAAAGTTTTCATATATTCAATTTCCTTTTAATATTTAATAAATCAATAAAAACATTGAAATTAAACTAAAATTTAAGTTTTTCGACACCATTTTCACAAAATTTATATAATTTAGCACTTTTTTTGCCCTTTTGAGTTAAAATCCCGTCTTCTTTAATGATATGAGTTGAAAGCAATTTCTTTCTAAAATTGCGTCTATCGATTTTTTTGCCGAGTATGCTTTCACTTGCTTTGTGAAGAAGAGGCAAAGTAAAATTATGTGGAAATAGGTTTTTCAAAATATTGCTAGAAAATATATTCTTTTTTAGATATTTTACTGCATCCGCCAAAATTTCATCATGGTCGTAGCCTAAACCTTTGACTTTATCAATTTCAAACCATTCAGCATCACTAGTTTTTTGCGTCTGCGTTAATACTTTCACTTTCTCACAATCAATAACACTAATAAAGGCAACTGCAAGCATACGCATAAGCGGACTTCTATTTGGATTTGAATAAACTCCAAACAATTGAAAATCTACACCTGTTATTCCAGTCTTTTCCTGCATTTCTCGCTTCATACCATTTTCAACAGTTTCGTTGTTATAACACGCTCCACCTACCAAAATCCATTTGTCTTTATATGGCTGATTTTTTCTTTTGATAAGCAAAACCTTAAACTTCCCCCTATCTACTGTAAAAAGAGCATTGACAAGATGGATGCCTTGTTTTGAATAAAGCGGATTATTTATATCCATATTCCCCTCCTTTAAATATATCTATCGGCTCGCAAGTTTCCTTTTAATTTCTTTTCATTTTTCATCTACTTTTAAAGTATGCGTATTTTTTACGCATTTGTCAAGGGTTTTTTA
>CALVNK010000024.1 GCA_944349615.1 uncultured Clostridia bacterium | reverse complement strand
GGAATTTACCAGCGTCATCACGGCTGAAGCCATAAGTCATTTGAGTAAGGTCGTTTGTACCAAATGAGAAGAATTCAGCATATTTTGCAATTTCATCAGCAGTAAGTGCTGCACGAGGAATTTCAATCATAGTACCAATCTTGTATTCTAGTTTAACACCATTTTGTGCAATGATCTCGTCAGCCTTGTTTGCAACTATGTCGCGAACATATTTGAACTCTTTCCAGTCACAAGTGAGAGGAATCATAATTTCAGGTACAATATTGTATCCCTTTTCCTTATTTACAGTGATTGCAGCCTCAATAACAGCTTGAGTTTGCATTTCAGCAATTTCTGGATATGTCACTGCAAGTCTAAGTCCACGATGTCCCATCATAGGGTTGAATTCGTGAAGATCGGCAACTGTTGCTTTGAGTCTATCGAAAGATATTCCCATATCTTTAGCAAGAGAGGCAATTTCGCTATCTTCGTGTGGAAGGAATTCGTGTAGTGGTGGATCAAGGAAACGAATTGTAACAGGTCTGCCTTCCATTGCAGAATAGATTCCAATAAAGTCTTGTCTTTGCATAGGAAGAAGTTTTGCAAGAGCCTTCTTTCTTTCTTCTACAGAAGTAGAAACAATCATCTCTCTCACTGCAGGAATTCTATCAGCTTCAAAGAACATGTGTTCAGTTCTGCAAAGTCCAACACCTTCTGCACCAAAGTTGAATGCATTTTTTGCATCTCTTGGATTATCTGCATTTGTTCTTACCTTCATTGCGCGATATTTATCTGCCCATTCCATGATAGTTGCAAATTCACCTACGATCTTAGCAGGTTCAGTCTTTATCTCGCCATCATAGATCTTTCCAGTTGAGCCGTCAAAAGAGATTACATCCCCTTCTTTGTATGTCTTTCCACCAAGAGTGAAAGATTTTTCATCTTCAGCAAACTTGATTGCACTGCAACCAGCGACACAGGCAGTACCCATACCACGAGCAACAACGGCTGCGTGAGAAGTCATACCACCACGAGCTGTAAGGATGCCCTGGCTTGCTGCCATACCTTCGATATCTTCTGGAGAAGTTTCAAGTCGAACGAGTACAACCTTTTCTTTGTTTGCGCCCATCTCTTTTGCTTTTTCAGCTGTGAAGCAAATTTTTCCACAAGCAGCACCAGGAGAAGCAGGAAGAGCTTCTGCAATTGCAACTGCTTTTTTGAGAGAGTCTACTTCAAATTGTGGGTGCAGGAGCGCGTCAAGTTGTTTTGGATCAAGCATCATAAGTGCTTCTTGTTCAGTTATCATACCTTCTTTAACAAGGTCAACTGCCACTTTGAGTGCGGCTTTAGCTGTACGCTTACCATTTCTTGTTTGAAGCATATAGAGTTTGCCCTTTTCGATTGTAAACTCCATATCTTGCATATCTTTGTTGTGTTTTTCAAGAGTTTTGGCAATTCTTGCAAATTCTTGATAAACTTCAGGGTTTTGCTCCTCAAGTGTAGAGATTGGAAGTGGTGTGCGGATACCAGCAACAACGTCCTCTCCTTGAGCGTTCATAAGATATTCGCCATATAGTTTGTTTTCACCAGTAGCAGGGTTTCTAGAGAAGGCAACACCTGTACCAGAATCTTCGCCTAGGTTGCCAAATACCATAGATTGAACGTTGACAGCAGTTCCCCATTCATAAGGAATGTCGTGCATTCTTCTATAGACATTTGCTCTGTCGTTATCCCAAGATCTAAATACAGCCTTTACTGCTTCGATAAGTTGAACTTGTGGATCTTGTGGGAAAGGCTCCCCTTGAGAAGCAAGATACAAATCTTTAAACATATTTACAATTTCTTTAAGGTCGTCAGCTGTAAGGTCTTTATCAAATTGAACGCCTTTTTCAGCCTTTACCTTATCAAGAATTCTTTCATATTTAGATTTTTCCTGTTGCATAACAACATCGCTGAACATTTGGATAAATCTTCTATAAGAGTCATAAGCAAATCTTGGATTGTTTGTAAGTTTGCTTAATCCTTCAACAACTTCGTCGTTAAGACCAAGGTTAAGAATAGTATCCATCATACCAGGCATTGAAACGCGTGCACCAGATCTTACAGATACAAGTAATGGATTGTTTTTATCGCCAAACTTTTTACCTGTCATCTTTTCAAGTTCTTTAAGTTTGTTTTCAATTTGCGATAAGATATCGTCATTGATTTTTCGACCATCTTGATAATACTGAGTACAAGCTTCAGTAGTAATTGTGAAACCTTGTGGAACAGGCATACCCAAATTGGTCATTTCAGCAAGGTTTGCACCTTTACCACCAAAAAGAGCTTTGTTTTTTCCATCGGCTTCTTTGAATAAGTAAACAAATTGCTTCATATTTTCTCCTTTTATTTTTACCATGTTTATTATATACTAAATGCTAGTTTTTTGCAAACAAAAAAGCAGATTTTTTTTAAGGAGGCAAAACTTTTTAAATCAAGATAACGCCGTTTATTTAAAATTTTTAAATAGAATTTTACATTCATAAGATAGAAATGAAAAGCCTTGTGTGTTTAACAAAAAAACTCGCCGTGTAAAAAGGCGAGGGCTAGTGCGCCGATAAATCAACAGACTGCAAACTTTAGCAAAAAAGGCTTAATAGCAAAAGAATTATGTATTTTTATTTTCAATTACACTTTTAACTTTATCAAAAAACATCTTATGGAAGGAATAGGTTAAATTTAAAGGAATATCATCAAACAGCCCTATTTGCGCTATTTCAAAGTCTGGCAACTTTTCAAGTTTTTCAATCTCCGCATAGCAAAGAAGACCATAAGTTGATACAGAATAAAGACATATTGGCTGTATTTTTACGCGTGTCGCCCCCGTTTCTTCAAAGAGTTCACGCATGCCGGCAGTTATAAAATCTTCTCCTTGTTCTATATGTCCGCCCGGCAATTCCCAAGTATCTCTATCTTTATGCTTCGCAAATACCCATTTATCCTTATACTTGCATGCGCATACAACTCGGGTACACTCAGGTACTATAGAATAGTCAAGATCATACAATTTCACTTCTTTAAATGCCATATCTTCTCCTTAACCCATACAATTTAATTGTTAAAACCTAACCCATCCAAAAGAAATTTTTCAAGTTCTTTGCACTTCTTTTCGTCCATGTCAGACACTCCCTCAAGCCTGTAGGGCAACTTAAGCGCCTTATATTTTGTCACACCAATCGTCTTGTAAGGCAAAAGTTCCACCTTTTCTACATTTTTGATGGTTTTAATATAATCTCGCAAGGCTATCATGTGCTGTTTATCATCGTTGATGCCAGGCACTATCACCTGACGAAGCCATAATTTTGTGCCAAGTCTTTGACAGGCGTCCAAAAAGATATTGAATCTTTTCATGCTCTGGCCTGTTATAAACTTATACTCATCTTCTTTTACCGCTTTGATATCAAGTATAACAAGATCGGTTAAAGAAAGTATTTCATCATAATTGCCAAACCCCACGCCAGCCGTATCAATTGCAGTGTGAATATTATTTTTTTTGCAAAGTCTTAAACACTCAATTAAAAACTTAGGTTGCAATAATGGTTCCCCTCCAGAAAAAGTTACCCCTCCTTCAGTGCCAAAATATGGCTTAAATCTATTTATTTTTTTGATCAAATTTTTAGGTGAAATTTCTTCCGAAAAAAAATCTTTATTCCAAGTATCTGGATTATGACAATAAAGACACCTTAATTCACAACCTTGCATAAAAACTACAAACCTAATACCAGGTCCATCTACAAGCCCCATTGATTCAAAACTTCTTATTTTTCCTTTAATTTCGTCCATAAAAATTACCATTAATCATTTAGAAAGTCTAATACGTTTTAATTAAATAATCATAATTGTGTAACTTATTTTTGTTAAATGTATTTTCTACACCAACTGATAATAATCCCAAATCTTTTGCTAATTTTAAATTAACATCAACATCTTCAAATAAAATACTTTTTTTATAAGTGGCATCGGTATAAAAAGATAAATTTTTTAAAAATTCTTTTTTAGTTAAGTTTAATGTTGCTAGAGAAAATATTCTTTCAAAAATATTAAATATATTTTTGGCTTTCAGAATTGTAATTAATAATTGTTCATCCTGATTTGATAAAATATAATATTTTTTTTGAGGATAAGTTTGAATAATATCAAAAAAATAATTAAAAATTTTCAAATTTTCATTTAATAATAACTCTTGAGATTTTTGTTTTTTCAATTTTATCATTGATTCTTTATCAAAATCTACATGAAAGTCTGTTTTATACTCCTCGAAAATAACATTATCTGTTTTGCCAACATATTTTTCAAATTCTCTATTAGTCAACTGAATTTCTTTACCTAAAATTTTAGATAAAACGAAAGAATGTGCTTGTTTATGAATAACTTCTGAGTTTAACAAAGTTCCATCAAAGTCAAAAAACAAATAATCAAAATTTGCTATTCTATTTAATAATTCTTTCATAACATTAATTAACAACCTATTCTATTGTGAAATGTTCTAGCAATAACTTCCTCTTGATGAGCACGAGATAATTTATTAAAGTTAACAGCATATCCCGAAACTCTTATAGTGAGAGTTGGATATTTGTCAGGATGATTCATTGCGTCAATAAGTTTCTCTCTATCGAGTACATTGACATTTATGTGCTGAGCACCTTGTACAAAGTATCCATCAAGAATACCAACAAGATTTTTAACGCGTGAAATCATATCGTGACCAAGTGCGTTTGGAATGATTGAGAATGTATTTGATATACCATCTTGACAGCAGTCGCAATAAGGAATCTTGGCAACCGAATTGAGTGAAGCAAGCGCCCCCGAACAATCTCTGCCGTGCATAGGGTTTGCACCAGGAGCGAAAGGCTCTCCCGCCTTTCTACCATCAGGCGTAGTGCCTGTCTTTTTCCCGTACATTACATTTGATGTTATGGTCAGTGCAGAAAGTGTATGTTTTGCACCGCGATATAACTTGTGCTTCTTAAGAGTAGAGATAAAGTGCTGTACAATTTCAACAGCAATCTTGTCAACTCTATCATCATCATTGCCATATTTTGGAAATTCGCCTTCAATTTCAAAATCTGTGGCAATGCCATCTTCATTTCTAATAGGTTTCACTTTTGCATACTTGATTGCAGACATCGAGTCGGTGGCAACAGAAAGTCCTGCCATACCAAACGCCATCAACCTTTCAACAAAGGTGTCATGTAGTGCCATTTGTCCTGCTTCATAGGCATATTTATCGTGCATAAAGTGGATGATATTTAAAGCGTCAACATAGGTCTTTGCAACGATATCAAGAGTCTTAAAGTATGATTTCTTGACTTTTTCATAGTTAAGCACACTGTCAGTCATCTTCTCAATACCATCGACAACCTGCTTGCCACTCTTTTCATCTTTACCTTCGTTTATACTGTAAAGCAATGATTTTGCAAGGTTGCATCTTGCACCAAAGAATTGCATCTGTTTGCCCACTTTCATAGCCGAAACACAGCAGGCAATTGCATAGTCGTGACCATAGATTGGACTCATAACATCATCACTTTCATATTGAATTGAATCGGTCAAGATTGAAATCTTTGCACAGTATTTTTTGAAATTTATAGGAAGTCTTGTCGACCAAAGCACGGTAAGGTTTGGCTCTGGAGATGGATCAAGATTGATAAGACTATGCAAAAATCTGAATGAATTCTTGGTAACTAAACTTTTTTTCTCGTTTAGCATACCGCCAATACTCTCGGTAACCCAAGTAGGATCGCCACCAAATATCTCATCATATTCTGGAGTACGAAGGTGTCGAACTAAACGAAGTTTGATAGTAAACTGGTCAACAAGTTCCTGTGCGCCTTCTTCGTCGAGAATGCCATTTGCCATATCTCTTTCAATATAGATATCAAGGAAGGTTGAAACTCTGCCTAAACTCATGGCAGCACCGTTGTTTTCCTTAACTGAAGCAAGGTATGCAAAGTATGTCCACTGGAATGCTTCCTTAGCATTGCAAGCAGGTTTTGAGATGTCATAGCCATAGGTCTTTGCCATCTCTTTGATTTTGCCGAGCGCTCTAATCTGCTCGCTTACCTCCTCTCTTATTCTAATATCTTCTTCACAGTCGATATCGAGAAGTTCATCACTTAACAAGTCTTTTTGCTTTTCTTCAATAAGTCTGTCAATACCATATAGGGCAACGCGTCTATAATCGCCTATAATTCTTCCCCTGCCATAAGCGTCTGGCAAGCCAGTGATAAGTCCTGCGCTTCTTGCCTTTCTAATATTTGGAGTGTATGCATCAAATACGCCGTCATTGTGAGTCTTTCTCATCATGCTTGAGAAGACCTTTTCTGCAGCGGGATCAAGTGTTCGATTGTAAGCAGCAAGTGCGTTGTGTACCATACGAAGTCCGCCGTATGGATTTACAATTCTCTTGAGTGGTTTATCGGTTTGAAGTCCTACGATAACCTCATTCGCTTTATCAATATAGCCAGCAGGAAAACTGTTGATTCCGCTCATGTTGACAGTGTCTACATCAAGCAAGTGCTTTTTGCGTTCAAGCGCAAGCAACTTTTCACACTTTGCCCATACTTTTGCAGTTTTTTTGCTTTTACCTGCGAGGAAGCTGTCATCTCCTCTATATTCTTTATAGTTTGAGTCTATAAAGTCTGAAACATTGATTTCTTCTTTCCAAGTCTTACCTTTAAAACCCTGATAAAATCTGTCATTTTCACAATTTTCGTCTATCTTTTTCATTAGTTTACTCCTCTGCGTCTGAATTATATCATATCATTATTTTATATACAACTTTTTGAGAATATTTTTAATCAATTATTAAATGAAATTGTTCATAAAAATAATAACCATCTTTTGACAGTTATTAGTATATCCCAAATAAACATTTTGATTATACTTAGGTTAAATCATCTAGATTGTCGATCTCTTTAGCTTTTAAATCTTCACTATGAATTTTTTGATTTTCAATGAAAATTGCATCTCCTATTCTTGTCACAATTGAGCCTATAATAACACAAATAATGAATGGAATTGCAATGAACCATAGTGTCATAGCAAGTTCTGTTTCCAAGCGAAGGAAAAGCACCAAAAAGGAAACAAAACATGAAATAAAGCCTACAAGGCCTATCACAAGGACAATACTCCCTGCGATCAAACATCTTTTCTTTATCTTGCGCGCCTTATCTTCAGTGCAATGTTCGGCAATTTTATGATTGATTTTCTTTAAATAATTTTCCATGACTTTTCTCGTTTAAATTAGGAATGATGTTTTTAATTTTCAACCCTGTGAGAATATTTTAACACATAAAACATTCTTTTGCAAACAATATTTATATAAATTAACTATTAATTAAACTGTAATTATTATTCGATATTTTGAATTTGTATTTGTTTTAACGCATCATCGTATTCCTGTTTGTTCTTGAAAAAAGACCTTTTCATTACCTTATCTTTGAGACTATATATACCATCATAACCTACAATCAAATTATCAACAAGTTTGACTCCACCAAACTCAAATCTTCTCATAAGTTCCTCATTAGATTCAATATCATTTTGTGATGGTGTGATAGCGCCATTTGGATGATTATGTGCTATTACCACCGCACTCGCATCATAACTCATAACAAAATTCGCAATATCCTTCTGCTCTACTGCTATGCGATCATGAGACCCCTTTTGAAAAATTCTTTCACCAAGATATTCTCCTCTGTGGTTCATAGCAATGACAAGTAAGTTTTCGGTATTTTTAAATCTAAGAATACCTTCTATAGTATCATATATGTCGCCCTTTGACACCTTTTTTAATGGTTTAGTTGATTTATCTAACATATAGATATCAAACATCTTAGGAAAACTGTGCAATTTTTTTGCACTTACATCACCCATTCCCTTGACTGTTTTTAAATCTTCTACACTTGCTTCTAAAACTGCTGATATTGATTTGTATTTATTAAGCAATCTGTGTGCAAGTGGGTTGACATCTCCGCGCGGAAATACAAAGAATAAAAAATACTCTAAAACCTGTATTTCGCTTAGTCCATCTAGCCCACATTTATAAACAGTATTAATAAGTCTTACTCTATGACCACTATGTATGTTTTCAATATCTTTCATGTAGATAATTTTAACAAAATTTTATGATTATTCAAACATTTTGAAATGATTTTATATATTTTTTTCACAAAAATTTTTGATTTTAATAAAATAAACTAAAAGGAGCAGAAAGATGAATAGAAAAATCAACAATCTTCAAGATGAAAAATTTTATACACTTCTAGACTTTATCAAAAATAACTCAGAGCAGGAACTATTTAATTATATCAAAATAAAATTTCTCTCACTTTCACCTGCCTTGCAATCGTCTTTTGAAAACTATTTTTCTTCTTACACTTTTTGGGGAAGTCTAAAAGTAGGCTCGCATGACTTTAATCATATCTTATTAAAAACCAAATCGCTAAAAAATCATGTCAAAGATCTTGAGTGGCTTTATGACAAACTTGAAGATTATGGATCAAAGTTTGTACTTTATGCTATCATAGAAAACTTTGTAAATTACAACTTTGATTTGCTTAAAAAATCATTAAATTTTAAATACCGACAATACTTTGATTTTGATATTATGCCCAAGTGTAAAGATGAAGTTTTTGTCGATGTAGGCACTTATCTCGGTGAAACTATATTAGATTTTGTTGATCTTTATGGCAAAGACTGTTATAAAAACATATATGCCTATGAAATAACAAGCGACATTTTTCCACATATCAACAAAAATCTTTCTGGTCTAAATGTCACTTTGCGAAATAAAGCAGTTGGTGAAAAAAATAAAAAACTCTTTCTAAACCCAAATACAACTAGCCTTTCTGCAAACACTGCACAAAACATAGGTGAAAAAGAGATTGAGTGTGTAAGTTTAGATAACGATGTTGATGAAAAAATCACTCTTATCAAAATGGACATAGAGGGCGGAGAAGAAAATGCAATTAAGGGCTGTAAAAATCATATAAAAAATGACTGTCCAAAACTTTTAATTTCAATATATCATGGTTTTGAACATTATTTTACATTGCCTAGATTGATTGATAGATATAATAAAAATTATAAATTCTATTTGCGTAATTATGGTGGCAATCTCTTCCCAACAGAAATTGTGCTTTACGCATTACCAAAGTAAAATTATTCTTTTCTTTAGAATTGACTAAGAAATATTTTCCTGCAACTATCTTTAAAAGTGATAAAAAGCTTTATCATACGCCTAAAATAAAACTTGTTATAAAAACTTTTATGCTGATCATAAAAGTTTTTGCCTTATAAGTTAATAAAAGATTTCATTGAATAAATCTTCAATCGTGTATGAGATGTCGATGCTTCGCCAACCTTCATCTAAAAGTTCGTTTATTCTAAGCGAATAGCCAATTGCAATCTTTATATCTTCTTCATTTTCTATTACACTGCCATTAACGCTTATTATTGATGGCACTTTTTTTGTTGTATCGACAATATAAAATGGAATATCTTTGTTGACAAATTTTGACAGATATATTATAATTCAATTAAGGAAGGAGTGAATGACATTCTATAAAAAGTTTAATGAAAATGATGTGCAAACTTTGATGGATTTTGTTCATCCAGCAAAGGTTCAATTTGAGTATATGCTTGAAAACCACTCGAATTTAACAGAGCAAAAGAGAAATGAAGCAATATCAAAAATTGAAAATGCAAAATCTAAAGTCAAAGAATATATCGTCAATAGAAAATTTAAACCACACTATGCTGTGGATATGTCAAGAAAGCAATTTGACCAGAAGTTTAAAAGTGCGCTTCTAAAAGCAGTTGATTACTTTTTCCTTGTTGATGAAAACAATCTCAACGAATCAATCAAATCAATATCAAAATTATATGCAAATGCAAAAACTCATGCTATATCGACATTCCCTTCACCTGAAATATATAAAATCATGCTTCAGTATGGAATAGATGATAGAAATTGGCTTAATTATAGCAATTACATAGATAATGGTGAAGATATCATGAAACAAATGGAAAACTATTTCACTCATAAAGAAACAGAAGAAAATCAAAGATGTGCTTAAACTAAAGAGGGAGAAAATTCTCCTTCTTTTATTTAAATTTATTTTCAGAGAATAATTCGCTTTGCTAATTATGTTAAAATGGAGAGCAAGAATATAATTTGAATATTGCACTTTAAATTATTAAAACTTTACCATCTAGTTTTCTCCCACTTTTCCAAACTTTCCTTTGCAAATAATACAACATATTCCTATGTCGTCAAATCGCAAACATTATTTGTTGATGAAGAATGATCATTAAAATAAATTTTGAAAAAATACAAAAAAATCATTGACATTTTTTAAATGATTTGCTATTATAGTCATGCAAAATAGATGCTAGACTCTATTTTATAGTGGTGTCAATGACAAATATTGTTCATCACAAAACAACTTAATATTCCCCAGTAGCTCAGTGGTGGAGCGCTCGGCTGTTAACCGATAGGCCGTAGGTTCGAATCCTACCTGGGGAGCCAAAAAATGTCGATACATATTGTATCGATTTTTTAATATTTTTTGTTTTAAACGCATTTAAGAGGTTATCAAGATCAAAGTCAATAATTATATCTAAGCTACGGTCTTAGTCTAATGTTTTTTCATGATGATTTTAGCATCTTGTAATACTAAAGAATTAATATCTCATAATAAAAAATATTACAATAAAATTAAAATTTAATATTGACATTTTATAAAAACAAGATATAATATTTTTACATCGATATCTCGATGAAATTATGTATACCTTTTACTAGAAATATTTTACTCGAAAAAAGTAGGGAATTGTTTCCCTGCTTTTTTATATTGAAAATTTAATAAATAATATTTTTAAAATAAGTAAATATAAAATAAAATTCACTATTAAATAAGGCACAAAGTAATCTCTGATAGAAAATAATTCCATAAATTCCAATAAAAAATGGCAAAATTTTGATTTTTTTGCCATTTTTTTGTTGATTTTTTTATATTTTTAATCTTTTTAATTGTATTTAGTATTAAATCAGCTGAATATTAATTTAATTCATTAAGCCTTTAATGCGTCTTTACCCTTATACACGGCTTGTGAGCCAAGTTCTTCCTCAATGCGAAGCAGTTGATTATATTTTGCAACTCTTTCACTTCTGCATGGAGCACCAGTCTTGATTTGCCCACAGTTGAGTGCGACAACAAGGTCTGCAATAAAGGTGTCTTCAGTTTCTCCGCTTCTATGAGATACAACTGCTGTCATATGGTTTTGTTTAGCAAGATTGATTGCATCAATTGCTTCAGTAAGAGTTCCTATTTGGTTAACTTTTACAAGTATTGAATTTGCAACTTTCATTTCGATACCCTTTTGAAGCCTTTTGGTATTAGTTACAAATAGGTCATCGCCAACAAGTTGGATTTTGTCACCAAGCTGTTTTGTGAGTTTTTGCCAGCCTTGCCAGTCCTCTTCACTTAAGCCGTCTTCAATGGATACAATAGGATATTTTGCAATTAATTTTTTGTAATATTCAATCAGTTCGTCGCATGTGAAAAGTTGTTTTGTTTTCCAGAAATAATATTTGCCCTTCTCGCCGATCTTTTCAGCCTCGTCATACATTTCAGTTGAAGCTACATCAAGGGCAATTGCCACTTCATCCCCTTTCTTGTATCCAGATTTTTCGATAGCCTCACAGATAAGTATAAGTGCCTCTTCATCATTTGCAAGGTTTGGTGCAAAACCGCCTTCATCACCTACGCCCGTTGCATAACCCTTATCTTTTAAAACTTTCTTTAAATTTTGGTAGATAACCGCGCTCATTTCAAGAGCTTGTGAGAAAGTCTTTGCGCCGACAGGCATTATCATAAACTCTTGACAATTTAGATTGTTATCAGCATGCTTTCCACCATTCAATATATTGAGCATTGGCACTGGTAGAGTATTCCCATTACCTAAAAACTTAAATAGTGATAATCCTTGAGCCTTTGCACAGGCAACAGCGTTTGCAAGAGATACACCAAGCATAGCATTTGCGCCAAGTTTTGATTTGTTTTCAGTTCCGTCAAGTTCTATCATTTTTTCGTCAAGTGCTCTCTGATCAAAAGCATTCATGCCACAAAGTGCTTGATTTAATATTGTGTTTACATTCTCAACCGCCTTATATACACTTTTGCCATTATATTTACTCTTGTCACCATCACGAAGTTCACAAGCCTCGTATGCCCCGGTAGATGCGCCTGATGGTACACAAGCTCTTCCCATCACTCCGTTTTCAAGCGTCACATCAACTTCAATGGTTGGATTTGACCTAGAGTCTAAAATCTGTCTTGCTTTTATATTTTGTATTTTTAAATTGTTCATAAATTCCCTCCAAGTGCAATTATAGCACGATCTGAAATAGAGAAAAAATGATTTTTAATTCTTTTTCCCTTAATTTAAAAATTTTTAACTTTTAATAAATAATATCTTGTTTTAGGCTACCAACAATTTACGTCGAAAAAAAGATGCCAAATTATTTAGCATCTTAATATTAAAGCAACATTACTTTTTAAATTCATCGTTGTTTGTCTGATCAGCATTTAAATCTGAAGTAAATTCTGCAGTATACTTTGTTTGATAACCTTGATTATTTTCTGGACGCAATGCGTTAGGATATTGAATATCTGTCTTAATGTCATTTACTATCTGTTGCAACTGATTGCCTATTGCATAAGGATTTTCTATATCAAATAAGACTACTGCTTCATTTGTGCTTCGTACATAGATGTCACCAACTTTTAGCATCTTATCTATCAAGCCAACCTTTACATTTACCGACACAATATCTTGAAAATATACATTTTTGATATCAGCAATAAGACCGCTTTTACATATTATTCTCTTGTTTGTAATGCAAAATTCGTTGTTTTTGTAATAAGCATAAGCGGTCAATACTCGGCTTAACCAAATCCAAACAGGAATTAAATGCAAAGCAAAGAAGACGCAAATTAACACTATGAAGATTGTCGGAAGCCCATTTTTTGCAAATTCTGTAAAGAAAAAATACAAAAATGTGCCATCAAATATAAGCCAAATCAGCGCTATAGGAAACATTGAAAATATGCGCGATAAAATAAATGCTTTTTTATTAGGTTTTGCCCGCAACAAAACCTGCTCGTCTTCCGATAACAAACTATCAATAGTGACACTGTCTTTTGGATCAGCATTAAAATACTTTTCATTGAATCTTGCCATATTCTCCCCATATTCTTTTACATTTTCATTATCTATATCTATTATATCCCCCCCCTCCAAAATGTCAAATTTTTTGTTCTTTTTTAAAAAGGAATTTGACATTTTACTATAATTTCTAATAAAGTTTTAGACTTTTCTCAAAAGCATACCTTGTTTAAAAAATAAACAATCGTTAAAAGAAAATTAATCAATTGATAAATATTAAGTTTTTTAGTTTAAAAATTATTATATTCAAAATTTTTTGCAATATAAAAAAAGCCTAAAATCGGAATTTGTTAAACTTAAATCTCTGATTTTAGGCATTTATTAGGTTTACAAAATATTTTATGTTGTGATAAATTCTAATTAATCATTTATTAAGTTTGCAAAATCAATAGTATATACTATTGTAGTAGCAGATTCTCCTTCTACAACAGGGTTAGTAACTTCAATTCTCCAGATAGGATTTTCTGTGTGATCAATATTGCTTCCGCTAACACCAAGCACATATTCTTTGACTCCCTCTGTACCATTGTAATACTTTGTTGTTACATCACTTCCAAATGCTACATCACGATTTTCGCTGTTTACCCAGCCAGTCTTGAGAGCGGCTTTGGGCTCCATTTTTATGCTGACAATGCAATATCTTGCTCCTTCTGTCGTTCCCCATGCAGTTGCCTGCTCATTCGTCATTGTGGCAAGAGTGCCCTGAGCCGTAAAGTTTCTGCCATCGCTAGATACAACTTTAAAATCAGTTGTATTTTCAAATTGCTGACCTGCAAAGTCAACTACATGATCTGTAGCGTACACATCTTTACTTGTAGTTTTTCCACAAGCAGTCAAGATAAATCCTGAAACAAGTATTAGCATTAGACATAATGCAACAATTCCTATTGATTTAAAAGTCTTTGTTCTATCCATATAACCTCCTTTATTTTTGAATAGCTAATCATATTATGTACAAGTATTCATAAATTATGTACTACCCTATCAAAAGATTTTTACAAATATTATTTGAAAATTAATATTTTTATGTTACACTTGTTTTGAAGATATATAGTGACATTTAATGAAAAAATACTATATAATATAAACGAATTAATGTTAAATATAAAAGGAGAAGATTGTGCAGAAAAATAAAACTTTAGTTGTTTTGGCAGGCGGGCTTGGAAGCAGGTTTCAAGGACTTAAACAAGTCGAGCCGATTGATGAACACGGAAATTTTATAATTGACTATTCTATATATGATGCAAGACGCGCTGGTTTTAACAGAGTGGTTTTTGTGATTAAGGAAGAAAACCTTGAGATATTTAAAAGCACCATCGGCAATAGAATAGCAAATTTTATCGATGTTGATTACGCCTTTCAAGGTATGAGGGACTTTGTGCCTGAAAACATCGATACATCCTTGCGTAAAAAACCTTTTGGAACAGGCCATGCACTGCTGTGTGCAAAAAACAAAGTTAAAGGCGACTTTACCGTTATTAATGCAGACGATTTTTATGGCAGAGAGGGGCTGAGGCAGGCAAGTCAATTCTTTGATGACTACTCTGATCCTCTTACTTATGCGGTAATCTGCTATAAGGCTAAAAACACTCTCACTGACAAAGGTAAAGTAAGGCGTGGTATTTGCGATATACAAAACGGCTATTTTATAAATGTAGTCGAAAATAATATGGAAAAAATTGACGGAAAAATCTTAGCCACACCTGAAGGCACACAAGATACGAATGAGATAGCTGGAAATATTTTAGTCAATATGAATTTACTATGTTTTCGCGATAACTTCTTTAATATTCTTGAAAGTCGATTTGAACAATTTTTAAAAGATGAGCAAACTGATATTGAAAAGGATGAATTTCTGCTTCTAAATCAAATGCCTTATGCAAGTAGCAAGCTAGGTGCTAAAATGAAAGTATTTTCAACAAGTTCAGTTTGGTATGGCGTAACTTACAGGGAAGATAAACAAAGCGTAACACAAGCAATAAAGACACTTATAGAAGAAAAAGTCTATCCTGAAAATCTATGGCAAAAAGAGAATTAAAAAAAGAAATACTTGAAGTTGCGATTATATTTTCAAGTATTTTTTTAATTTAAATTGAACAAAATTTAATTAATTTAATTTAATAATTTATTTATTCTTTATATTTAATTTTCCTAATTTCTCATCGATTTAGATCCCTATCACTATCTGCGAGTACTTCCTGACAGGCGAATAATATTCGGCGGTGAAGATAAAAAAAGTGGCGGAAATCCTATCAAAGAGAATGTAGCTAGCAAAAAATATCAAAAACTTATAGAAATATATATAAAATGCTTCCTTTTCTTAAAATAGAAAATGGCGATGATTTAATTGAATATAAATTTTGCGGATATTTTGGCTGGACCGACAATAACCTAGGACTTATCGGCAAGTCTAAAGAAGATGGAATTTATTATTTGATCAGCTGTGGAGCAAACGGCATCATAAATGCATTTGCAGGTACAGAGATCCTTTTAGACCTTTTTGGAAATAGAGATAATCCGCTTATCCCCCTTTTTTGTCCGTTGCGAGATAAATAAAGTGTCTCCTAAAAAAGTATAAGCCGGCATTCAACAATATGCCAAAATCGATTTCCAAAACCACAAAAACCATAAATAAAGAATAAATATTAAGATAAAAACACTTGCTTTTTTGATTGTTTTTATATATAATATATATTGTTTTATGCGGATATGGCGGTTCGGGTTCCCTAAAAATTGCAAAATTTTTAGGGTGTTCTCGGGTTCCCTAATAATTGCAAAATATTTAGGGTGTTCTCGTGTTCCCTAAA
>CALVNK010000023.1 GCA_944349615.1 uncultured Clostridia bacterium | reverse complement strand
GATGTTTTTATGCAATGTGAAATATTAAAATTTTACATGCAAAAATGACATTTTTTAGACACTTTTTACAAAATTTTTAGACACTTTTAAGTAAAAATTAGTTATGTAAAAACAATAAAATCTCTAATAAAATAAGGGATTTAAATGGTGGACTGCCGGGGGAGCGGTGTATGAGGCGCATGCCGGAAGGCAGGCAAATGCCGAATGGCTCAAACTGAAAGTTTGTGACCTGGACATGTCCGGGGTTCGTGCATGCGGAGCATGGGCAAAGATTTATCAATCTTTGCAAAGCCCTCGGCAATAAAAAAAGACCGTGATGGTCTAGATTGGTGGACTGCCGGGGGCTCGAACCCCGGCCCCTTCGATTAAGAGAAAATGATAAGGCTTGTTATTTTGATTTGCTTTATACCTTTTAAGCCCTTTATTCTCCTTTATTTATATAACAAATAGAGTTTAACTCGCACCCTTCCGTTTTATCTCGTTTTGCCTAATTTTATTAGGCATTATTTTGTTTTCTATTAGGCAATTGATTTGCAAGCAAGGTTTTCTACGGATAGTAAAATTTTTGGCATTAACTCTTGAATATAGAAAAACTATATGATAATCTATGTATAATTAACAAGGTTGTTCACAAGTTTTGTGAATAGCCTTTTGTTTTATAAGGAGAATTTATGGATAAATGGGAAAAAGAAATGATTGAACAAAACCGAAAAAATACTTTGGATATAGAGCAAAACAACAATGAAATATTAAAAATCCCATCTTATTTAACAGATGAAGAAAAGGAAGCTTATGAAGAAATTGTAACTTCTTTGAAAGAAAGCATAAAGTACAGGCTTTCTCATTCAGATACTGAACTGATTTGGCAATATTGTCAAATCAAAATTATGAGAGACAGAGCGTGGAGAGAATACAACAAAAATCCAGAAAGGTATATAAGAATTGTGACTGGAATTTGTAGTGACGGGAAAACTCCAAAGGTTATGGTAAAAGAAAATGAACACTACAAAACTTTGATTGATTGCAACAAACAACTTGAAAAAATTTTAAAAGATTTAAGGCTCACGCCAGAAGCAAGGAGAAAAAGATAATGGAAGATTTAAAAATTGAATATATTGAAATTGAAAAACTAAATAATTATGCAAACAATTCAAAAATTCACACAAAAGAACAAATTGAACATATTGCAAACTCTATTCAAGAATTTGGCTTTAATGACCCACTTGGCATTGCTGGAGAAGATAATATTGTTTTGGAAGGAAATGGTAGAGTTGAAGCAGCAAAAAAGTTAGGTTTAAAAACCTTGCCTTGTGTTAGGCTTGACCACCTTTCCAAGGAAGAGCGGGAAGCATATGTGATAGCACATAATGCCACAAATCTTGAAACAGGTTTTGATGACGGAGTTTTATTTCAAGAGTTAAAAAAGTTGCAAAACTTTGATTTTACACAATATGGAATTGATGTTGATAAATATCTTAAAACTTGTGTAAAAGTTCAAAAAAGGATATTAAAGCCACTTAAAAGCGTGCACTATTTAATAAGTTTAGATATAAACAAAAATGATGAGGTTTTAAAAGTTATTGACAAATTAAGAAATATAGAAGGAGTTGAAATTGAGTCGACAATCAACTAAAACAGATAATAAATCAATTGCGAACAAAATATTTATTCGTAAAGAAGCAATCAAAAATTTGAAAGAAGTTAGAGTTTTGGACCTGTTTGCTGGCAGAAATGTTTTATGGAACAATATAAAAACCGACAAATATTTTGGAATTGAAATTGAAAAGAATAAAGGGAAAAATCTAAATGTTGATGTTCGAAAAGTTTTTGACAATTTAGATTTAAGTGCTTTCAATGTGATTGATTGTGATAGTTATGGTTTGCCTTTTGACTTAATGAAAAAGATTTTAACAAGACAAGATGTAAATAAAGAGACAATAGTGTTTTACACAGCAATTTCCTATCAATTCACTGGACTTCAAGAAGAAATCAAAGATTACATAGGTTTTAAAAACTTTTATCATAAAGCGCCAACACTTTTTAATGAAAAAGGGATTGAATTTTTCTATGAATATTTGGCAAACTTGGGTGTAAAGGAAGTCATGTATTATTCAGTTCACGATCCGATTGACAAACATTATGGATATTTTGTCATAAATTAGTAGGCAAATGTTATATTTTTGTGCTATCATAAACATATGAGTGTTATTTATAGACCGAAAGGAATGGCGAGAGAATATAGTCCGTATGCGCTAAATATTTACATAGGTTGCAGTCATAGATGCAAATATTGTTATGCACCACACACTTTGCAAAGGCGTGGAGATGAATATTTTGGCAAGCCTGAACCGAGAAAGAACATTTTGACTGAACTTGAAAAAGATTTAAAGAAAAATGTTTACACCGAGCAGGTTTTACTATCTTTTGTTGGCGACTGCTATTGCGATTCGGCAGATAGTGGAGAAACCACGAGAGAAGTTTTGAAAATGCTAAATGCCTATCATGTTCCTGTTGCAGTTCTATCAAAAGGCGGAAAGAAAATGCTTCGAGATTTAGATATTTTTAAAGAGTTTGGCAGCCGCATAACAGTAGGCACAACTCTCACATTTTTAGATGAGAAAAAGTCAAAAGAGTGGGAACCTTTTGCATCCACTCCAAGCGAAAGACTGGAAACGCTGAAAATTTTGCACGAGAATGGAATAAAAACTTTCGCTTCTTTTGAGCCGACCATTGAACCCGAAGAAAGTTTGGCACTTATTCGTAAAACGCTGGAAGACAACTCCGTCGACCACTACAAAATCGGAAAAATCAACAACTATCGTTCAGCAGACAAGTGGCAAGATTGGGCGAAATATCTTGAAGATTGCGTGAAACTTCTTCGTCCAACCGGCAAGCAGGTCTATTACAAATTTTGCCTTCGCAAACTTGCACCAAATGAGGAACTTTTGCCACAAGAGAAAAATCCGGATGAATATATTGTCAGGTATACTCCACCGAAACAGACAAGTTTGTTTGAATAAATTTTTATCTTGTTTTGCCTAATTTTATTAGGCATTATTTTGTTTTCTATCAGGCAGATGTTAATAAGAAACTTATGTCGCTTTAAAAATTATAAAATAAGTGCAGTAGAAAAGTGCATATAAAACCTTGACATTTCTTGATAATATAGTTACAATAAAAACATATGGAGGAAATATGAAAAAAGAAAATATCACATGGTTTTTATATGGCTTCGGCATTGACAAGGAATATTCAATTGAAGGAACTGAGCTTGATAAGAAGCTTGTTGATGCTTTCTTTAAAATGGATAAATAAAATGTTTGGAACTTATCCAAAAAGGTGCAAATATGTATGTTAAACTAACTATTAAAAATAATGGTGTGGTTACTCGCGGACCTTTATTTGAACATTTAATCTATGATGAAAAACCTTGGAAGGCGAATACTGCAAAACTAAGCAAAGAAATTGAAGAACTGAAAATGAAAAGCCGAGAACAAAATTATCCATCATATATGGAGAGAGATATAAAACAACTGCAAGAAACAAAAAGTAAAGAGATTTCTCGCATAAAAAGTCATAATGAAAAAAGAGAAAACGAGATTGTTGACTTCGCTAAATTTTGGATTGACATTGGTGGTGGAGAAAGACCTTGGGTTGTTGGCGTAAATCGTGATTCCAATATGATAGATTTAAATAAAATAGGCTACCAAAAAGTTAGAGAATACATTGAAAGAGTAAGCGAAGTTGATAGAATTGTTTTACGTAAAATAGAATCAGAAGGAATGGACTGGACTAAAAAAGGAGTAATTGAGAAGGTTTATAAAGCGACCGAATTTTATAGAAGAGTGATTACATAATTGACGAAATTAAAGATAAAGTGCAGAATGATGCAGACCTTTGTAGTCGTTCAGCAAATTCAAATCCAAAAATTTTAATGTAAACAGAAAATACATAAAATTTCAATAGTCTTACAATTTAGCAATTACAGCCCATGTGATAACACTTAATAGGGATAATTTATGGAGTGAAGTTATGAAAGTTAAAGATTTAATTTTGTATCAAGTGGCAACGGACAGAAATTATAAAGTAGGAGATAAATTAGTATTTGACAAAAACACTCCAAATGGTCAATTTAACAGAGTTTTTAAATTTTCGTTTAAACTTGATGCCAAAAGGCCGAGCGATATTTTGTATGATATTGCTGCACACAGATTTAAAAAATTAAAGAAAAATCAACTTTACGAACTTGCACACATACTGGAATACTATGATGTTTTTGTTAAAGAGTTAGCACTTGAAGAAGTGCGCGAAAGCAAATTCCCTGACCTACCATCAAGATTGCACTGTATGTATCTTTCAATAAGTAAGGACATCGCTCTTAAAAACATTGAAAGTATGTCTAAAAACAAAGAAAAGAATGGAAATCAATTTCAAGCAATTGCGGTAAAACTTAATGGCAAGATTTTTAAGGCTGGAAAGTTTTATATGACACGAGAAAGCGAAAGTTATGAGTATTACAAAGAAAAAGCTTATGGCTATTGGTCACAAAAAGACTTGAAAGATGAAGAAGTGAAAGAAATTCTTTTTGAAGGCGAAGCTGAAGTAGTTGAAATACTAAAAGAAATAAATAAAAATGACAAATAATTAGCAACGAATATGATTTAAGAAGTAAGTTTTTGCTTGCTTCTTTTTTTGTTGTGTAATAATTTTTTAAACTTTTTTTGTAAAAATGGGCAAAAATACCCTTACGATTTTGGAAAAGCGTTGGTTGTATAAGTAGAGGGATATAAAAATTTAACTTTGTTTTCTTACAACATAGAAAATAGTCTCGTGATTTTTCTCATCGGCAGAGCCTATTTTTAAATTGTTTACATATTCCTCAATCTGAAAGTTGTGTTTTTTACAAAAGTTTATAATTTCATCTATACTGCTAAAATGTAAAAAACTAAAATGTCCATTCTCATCTGGCAAGAATTTATCGCCAAAAATTTCTAAATTCTTATCTTGCTCTCCATTATCCCATTTTTGTTTTTCATCTATCCATGATTGTTTAAATCTTTTATTATCTCTATCTTGCGCTGTAAAAATAAAAACGCCATTTGGTTTTAGAACTCTATATATTTCTTGCAGTGCCCTTTCTCTATTTTTCTGACCAGGTATACACATTAAACCATTGTAAGAAAAAATTACAGCATCAAATTTATCTTGTTTATAAGGCAAATCAGTTGCACTACCCACAACAAAAGGTATATTCAATTTATTTTTCTTACAATAACTTTTCGCATAATGTATTAAATTCGGTGCTAAATCTAGCCCAATTATATTTTTATAACCAATTTTGTATAGATTTATTGTTGTTCTTCCAGCGCCACATCCTAAATCAAGTATATTGTCAGAATGTTTTAAATATTTTTGGAAAATAAATTCTTCTGACTTCCATAATCCCGACTTATCTATATCTTCCCCATAGCGCTTTACGCAGTCAGCGAGATTATAATAGTTTTTTATATACTTGATACTATTTTTCATTTTCATACTCCACAAGTAGTATAACATAAATTCAAATCAATTTTTGTATTTTTTTAATAAAAATAAGTAATTCTTAAACTTTTTTTGCAAAAATGGACAAAAATACCCTTACGATTTTAAGTTTTGTGTGGTTATATAAGTAGAGGGGGAAAATTTTTTAAGAAAATCGCTCAAAATAGGTTAACGATTTTGAAAATGCGTTGGTTATATAAGTAGAGAGACTAATATCTTTGCAGAGGCAGAGATATTTTTTCTTAACAAATTTTGCCGCGTGTTCAGACGGTGAACACACGACAACGGTAAATTAAATTTGAAAAATTTTTTCCGCAGGGACAAATGCTGTCCCCGCGACAATGTTAAAGTAAATAAAAAATATTTCCCGCTGTATCAAATGTTGATACAGCGACAATGCTAAAATTTTTGTGAAAACTATTTTCGCATTATCAAATGGTGATAACGCGAGAATAGTAAAACCATTTAAAAGGAGGTGTGAAATGTAAAATTAATTTTAAACTCAAAATCTAAAATAAAAGGAGAACAATGTTGAAAATTTGTTAAGATGTAAAGGTTTTTAAGAAAATTTAGAAGAAGCAGGATAAGAAATGGAATCAAAATTTTGTTGGAGAGCCCTAAAAACCTTATAAATAAAGGACTTTTTTGACTCACCCCAAAATCTCAATGTTTCATCTTTGATTCATTTCACATTTTGCACAAGTGGGACACCCACTTTGCCTTTTTGTGATTAAAAACTCAGTTTAGAAAGTCGAATAGAAAATTAAAAATAGAAAGAAAAGTATAGAGATAGAGAAAAGTAATTTTTAATTTTTTAAGGAGATTACGATGAACGAATTAAACTTAAATACAAAAAATATCTTTACTAATTTTGCTGATGTTGTCAAGGTTAAAGACTTGCAAAAAATGTTAGGTATTGGAAGAAATTTAGCTTATGAACTTATCGCCACCAACAAAATCAAAAGTGTTAAATCTGGAAATCTCATTTTGATACCAAAACAGAGCGTTATTGATTTTTTAAACAATGGAGGAAATGTTGATGATTAAAGGAAGTTTGCAAGTCAGTCACGGAACATACTATGTTGTTGTGAATTACAAAGATGAATATGGTAAACCTAAACAAAAATGGATTTCAACCGAATTAAGAGAAAAAGGCAATAAGACAAAAGCAAAACAAAAAATGAAAGAGATTTTAAAGTCCTTTGAAATAAATCAAAATTTACACAATAAACAAAATTCAAATGAAGATGTTTTATTTGTTGATTTCTTGAAAAACTTTCTTGCCATAAAAAAAGCACAATTGAACCTGTCACAGTCAATATGTATAACAAGCTTGCCGAAAATATTTCAAAGTATTTCAAAAATATGAGATTAAAACTAAAAGATTTAAAGCCTTATCACATTGAAGGATTTTACAAAAGCCTATATGAGAAAGGTTTATCAGGAAATACTGTTTTGCACTTTCATATTTTGATTAGAGAATGTTTGCAATATGCTTTTATAAATGATTTAGTTTTAGTCAATGTTGCCGATAAGGTCAAACGACCAAAAGTCGAAAAATTTAGAGCAAGTTTTTATGACATTAAAGAGATTGAAAAATTGTTTGAGGTTATACAAGACAACGAATGTAAACTTCCTATTATGCTTACTGCTATGTATGGTTTTAGGCGAAGTGAAGTGCTTGGTTTAAAATGGAATGCGATTGATTTTAAAAATAAATTGATTTCTGTTCAACACAAAGTTTTGGAAACGAAGATTGATGGGAAAAGAGAAATCTATCTTTCGGACAAGTTGAAAAATCAAACAAGCAATCGCACACTGCCACTTTTGCAACAAGCGGAAAAATTGCTATTAGACAAAAAGGATGAAATTGAAAAGAACAAGATTTTGCTTGGAAAAAGTTATGATAACCGATATTTAGACTATGTTTGTGTTGATAATCTTGGAAGATTGATACTCCCTAATAGGTTGACAAAAAACTTTATTAAAATTCTACGAAAAAACAACTTGAGGAAGATAAGATTTCACGATTTAAGGCACTCTTGTGCGAGCATTATGCTATCTAATGGCGTTCCTATGAAACAAATTCAAGAATGGCTTGGACACGCTGACTTCAGTACCACTGCAAATATTTATTCACATCTTGATTATTCTACAAAATTAAACAGTGCAAACACAATGACAAGTGTTTTTGCATTTTCTCAAACTCAAGAAAAAGAGATGGACAAAACCCAAGATCTTGAACAGGAGATAGAAAGGTTGAAAAATATAATTGCAAAAAAAGAAGATGAAGAATATTTAGAGTGGAAAAAGCAAAAAAAAAGCGAAAAAAAGATTTTGAGATGTAAGAAAAATGGGCTATGAGATAAAAACTCATAGTCCATTTTTTATATTTTTATTAGGCAATTTATTAGACAGACACTATTTTTTATAAAAAATTTGCATTTTTATAAGATTTTGGATAGTCATAAATTTTATATAAAAGCACAAATTTATTAGGCAATTCAAAAATTTTATTAGGCAAAAATAGTTATATAAAAATAAATAAACTCCTTAAAATAAAGGAGTATCTGGTGGACTGCCGGGGGCTCGAACCCCGGACCCTTCGATTAAGAGTCGAATGCTCTACCAACTGAGCTAGCAGTCCATATTATTAAATTTTTCTTTGAAGACTCTGGATTAAGAGTCGAATGCTCTTGCCATGAGCTAGCAGTCCATATAAAAATATTAAGTTGTAATTTGTCCGTGGTGAAGATTTTAAAATAAATTTTTATTATTTTATCAGATAAGACCGGACCCTTCGATTTAATTCCGCCTTTGGCACCATACGCAGAACTTGCGTTCTTGGCACTTGCGCTATAATGCTCTTGCTATAAACAGCAGTCCTTAAAAATGCATTTTCGCTTTTCTTTAAGTTGCTTTTTAGAGTATACAACAAACAATTTAATTTGTCAACAATTTGCTTTTAATTTTATTTTGTTTTATAGTAATTTTTTATTTTTTATGTTATTTTACACTTGTAAATTCAAAAAAACTGACTTGTCAACTTGCAACTTTGATTTTATTTCTTGTAATAATAAAGTTATAATAAAGATTCTTTATCCGTTTTGATAATATTTATTCTTTTTAAACAGTCTTCTAAATATTCGTCTTTTTGCATTTCAATTTTAATTGCTTGGGTGTCTTCTTTAGAAGAATTGATATAATTTTCAAAATTATTGGCAATTTTCTGGACAAAAGCTTCACCTTTTCATGTTTTCTCCTGTGTCTAAGAATTTAAAATGAATATAATTCTTATTTAATTATTATAATTAAATTACAAAAATTTGCAATACTAAATTATGAATTTTTAAATTTTGTATTTATCTTATTTTTGATATAAAAAAGAGCCTAAAAGTTAACTCGTAGGGTTAATTTACAGGCTCTTTTATAAAGACAAATTTATTAAAACACCATTTTTTTGTCATTACAACTTTTGGATTTTCCAATTCATTTGAAATTATTTTGACGGCATTAGCATATATACTATTTCAAATGTTTTAAAATCTTTATTTCATTTGCAATGTTTAGATTGATCATTTCAAAATTCGGCAGTGGTTTATTGGACAGTTGATATACACCGATTACATAGTCATGTGCTAAATCCTTTTGTAGTTTTTCAATATTTGTAATATCTTCTTTGCAGTAATAATCTTTTGTAGTAAATCCTATATTGTTGTAAAGAATGATCGCCTCTTTATTGTGAGATTTGCTTGTGTAATAGGTGAGATAATCTACATTTTGATATAATATTTTTGCTTTCTCTATAGCAAGAGATAAAATTTGTCTGCCATACCCTTGTCGTCTTTCGTTTGGCAGTACACCATACCAATTGAGCAAAACATGATTTGGCAAATTTTCAAGTGTGTAAAATCCTACTATTCCAACAGGCTTTTCGTTATGATACGCGATAAAATTTTGCGGATTATTGGTTTCAATGCCACTATCCACTTGATCGGGAGAAATTTCATTTGGGAAAATTGTTGCCTGTAAGTTTTTGGCGAGCGGTGCGTTGTTTCTATTAACTTTTTTGAGTTCGATTGTGATTTCTTTTTGATAATTGACATTTTTCATATCATTATTATAGCATACACATGCTTATTGTTCAAATGATATATCTTAAAAAGTATATTATTTGTAAAATAATTAGTTTAAAAATCAAATAATAAACAAAAAAGACCAAGATAATTGATTTGATTTCAACTCTTGGTCTTTTTTAAATTAAATTATTGCAATCTTTCGAATAGTAGTTCGTTATTTTGTACTTGAAGATTGCCTTTTATTTCTACTTCTTTCCAACTTGGAGCAAAGTCAAGTGCAAGTTTTGCTTTTATTCGCTCGCAAGTATGTGGAATGAAAGGCATAAGCATATTAGCCATGTTTGCCATCATGTAGACGCAGGTGTAGGTAGTATCATTAAATTCATCAATATCGTTGTTGACTTGTTCCCAAGGCTTACGATCTGAATAATATCTGTTTCCTTCACTTACATAGTCAAATGCTTTTTCGATTGCAGATTTGATCTTTCCGCGTTCTATAAGTGAGCCGATTTCATTATAGTAGTCCTTTGTAAGTGCTTTTATATTTTCGTCAATTTTGCCTTCGCAAATTTTTCCGTCAAATTTTTTATTCATAAATGAAAGGTTGCGATTTACAAAATTTCCAAGTGTGCCAACAAGGAATTTATTATGATTGGTGATAAAATCTTGCATTGAGAAGTTTGTATCTTTATTTTCAGGGCCGTTTGCTAGCATGAAATAACGAATAGAATCTTTATCAAACATAGATGTAAGTTCGTTTAGGCTTATAAGATTGCCCTTACTCTTTGACATTTTTTCATTGTTCATATTCACATATTCGCAAGAGATGATATGATCAGGCAAATCGATATTTTCGTCAATTGCCATAAGAAGTGAAGGGTAGATGACTGTATGGAATGGAATGTTATCCTTTCCATGCACATAGTAGGATGTGACATTTCCTTTCTGCATAAACTTTTCAAAATCTATACCTTTGTCATCTGCTACTTTGTTTCCTGCAGTTAAGTAGCCAAGCACAGCTTCAATCCATACATAGATTTTTTTATCTTCAAAATGTTCAAATGGAACATCAATTCCCCATTCGAGTTGTCTTGTAACTGCTCTATCAATAAGCCCCATATCCAAAAATTTATATGTTTCATTGACAGCGTTGTATCTCCAAATATTAGCATGATCGTCAGTCAGTTTTTTGATTTTGTCTTGGAATTTTGAAAGTGCAAAATAAAGATGTTTGTTTGGTTTTAAGATGGTCTTGCTTCCACAATTTGCACATTTTTTGTCAAGTACTTCACTTGCGCTGAGAGTGGCAAGACAATTGTCGCACTGGTCGCCCTTTGCAACTCCGTGACAATGTGGACAAACTCCTATGATCTCTCGGTCAGAGAGGAAAGCATTGCAACTAGGGCAAAAGTCTTGCTCCTCTTCTTTTTCATATATAAAGCCATTATCATACATTCTCTTTAAATATGCTTTGACATGCTCTGCATGATAGTCTGTCATGGTAGTTGTATAAAGATCATAAGAAAAATCAAGATCATTAAAATTCTTTACAAATTCAGCATGATATTTTTCTGCAATACTGTCTGGACTGACATTTTCCTTGCGTGCTCTTACTGTGATAGGGGTGCCATGAGAGTCAGTACCTGAAACATATATGACATTATCTCCATTGAGTCTATAGTATCTTGCAATTACATCAGCAGGAAGCAGTGCCGCCAAATGTCCTACATGAAGCGAGTTGTTTGCATAAGGCCATGCTCCGCCTATAAAAATATTTCTGTTCATTTTTTCCTCCAAATAGTTTTTAAAAATATTTTTTATTTTTTAATAATTTTTATAAAAATTTTATATTTTTTTACAATTTTAATATATTTTTATTTATTTTTTAATATTTTTCAATATATTTTTTTTAAATTTTTAGCATTAATTAACAATTATTATTTCACATAATCTCATCGCTGTCAAGTTCGCGCATGTTTATTGGCATATAGCAAGGGCTGTCGTTTTCAGCGGTCACTTGTCTATTTTCTATAATATAATGTTTGCCGAAAATTTCTGCAATTTCATTTTTAACAAGCACGAAAGAACCGTTTGGCAAGCCGAGAAGACTCTTTTTATTGCTGTAAGGCAATATGTAGTCTTTTACAGGATCGATATTATCATCAAGTGGCAACTGATAATTTAAATTGTCGCCATCAAAGTGTGGAATAATAATCTTGTCATAGAATGAAAGTCCTTTGATTTCGCGCATTTCAGTTAATTCTAGTCTAGTTTCTGGGAAATTGTAAACTTCTTTTGTTAGGTTCATAGCACCAGCGCTAACGCCAATTACAACGGCATTTGAAAACTTTAAGCGGTCTGCAAATCTTATCTCTTTCAAAAATTCATTCTGGCAGATGATTTTTCCGCCTTGTAGCAAGATGAGGTTGGCGCGTTTGATATTTAGGGGAGCAAGTTCTTTTGTGCGATTATCAAGTACGAGAGTTTGATTAAATTTAAGACCTGCTTTTTCAAGGCTTTCGGTAAAAATCGCACATTTTTCATCATTTTTTTCATAGTTATTTGGATCGTTTGCTATTATCAAACACAAATTTGTGCCAGAAAGATTATCCTTTATTGCATCAAGAACACCATTTTCATTTTGCATGGCAATTGGCATTTTGACATCAAATTCATTCACTGTATAAGTTGAAAGCATACTTGCAAGCACAAATGTCACATTTTTATATTCCATATCTTCATTCCTTTTAAATCTAGTTTGCGATTTATTATAGCATATTTTTAGATATTGTCAAAGAAAATTTTCTTTGCATTTTCTTTTTTTATAAATCATTTAATTGATTTTTTTTGTCATTTGTAATATACTTAATCTAGTTTTAGACTTAAGGAGAAATTATGGACAAAAGTTATACACCAGAACTATTTGAATCAACCATCTATAAAACATGGCTAGATAATGGCTATTTTACAAATAACCCAGACTCACGTACGCCATACTCTATGGTTATGCCACCGCCAAATGTTACAGGGAAGGCGCATGTCGGCCATGCTCTTAATGACACAATTCAAGATGTTATAATAAGAACAAAACGTATGCAAGGCTACAATGCTCTATGGGTGCCTGGCACAGATCATGCGGCTATCGCTACTGAACAGGTGATTGTTAAGGACCTAAAAAGAAATGGTCTTACTAAAGAAATGATAGGACGAGATGCCTTTCTTGCACGCGGGTGGGAGTGGTATAACAAATATACTCATGTTATATGCGATCAAATAAAAAGACTTGGCGTATCTTGCGATTGGTCACGCCTTGCCTTTACCATGGATGAAAACTTAAACCATGCAGTTAAGCGTGTATTTTGCAAATATTATAATGAAGGACTGATTTACAAAGGCACAAGGGTTGTAAACTATTGTCCAAGTTGTAAAACTTCGCTTTCTGACAATGAAAATGTGCATATAGACCAAAATACATTTTTGTGGCATATAAAATATCCCTTTGCTGATGGAAGCGGATATGTAGTATGTGCGACGACTAGACCAGAAACTATATTTGGCGATACTGCGGTGGCGGTCAATCCAAATGATGAAAGATTTAAGGATAAGATTGGCAAAGATCTTATTTTGCCACTTGTAAATAAGAGAATAAAACTGATTGCCGATGACTACTGCGAGATGGGGTTTGGTACAGGTGCGGTGAAGATTACTCCAGCACATGATCCAAATGACTATGAAGTTGGTTTAAGACATAACCTAGAAATTGTGACCTGTATTGATGACGATGGCAAACTTACCGAGATTGCTGGGCAATTTGCTGGAATGGATAGAATCGAGGCAAGACCACTTATTGAAAAGGCTTTGAAAGATGGTGGCTATCTAATCAAAAAAGATAAATATAAAAATCAAGTCGGCACTTGTGACAGATGTGGTTCTTTTACTGAGCCAAAGATCTCATCACAATGGTTTGTCAAGATGAAGGATATAGTTAAACCTGCAATTGACGCGGTGAGGCAAGGTAAAATAAAATTCCATCCAAAAAGGTATGAAAAGACCTATCTTAACTGGCTTGAAAATTCTCAGGACTGGTGCATATCAAGGCAAATTTGGCTTGGTCACAGAATTCCTGTCTATACCTGCGAAAATGGACACACATTTGCAAGCGAAGAAGATAAACCTTCCTGCTGTCCTAAATGTCAAAGCACTTCTCTTACTCAAGAGAATGATGTGCTTGACACTTGGTTCTCGTCTGCACTCTGGCCTTTTTCAACGCTTGGCTATCCAAATAAGAGCGAAGATTTAAAATACTACTATCCAACAAGTACTCTTGTAACAGCTTATGATATCATCACTTTCTGGGTTTCAAAAATGGTATTTTCTGGTATTAAATTTATGGATGATGTGCCATTTAAAGATGTTGTTATTCATGGACTTGTGAGAGATTTGCATGGCGTAAAGATGTCTAAACATCTAGGCAATGGTATTGATCCTATAGACATGATAGAAAAATATGGGGCAGACGCCCTTCGTCTTAGTCTTATAAATGGAATGAGTATGGGCAGTAACCTTAAATATGGCGAAGATAAGGCAAAAGAAGCAAAGATCTTTATCAATAAACTATATAATGCTTCCAAATTTGTGCTTCAAAATATTCAGGACATCAAGATTAAAGATCTAAATCAATTAGACTTAAAGGACAAGGATAAGTGGATACTGAGCGAACTTGACAGCCTTATCAAATCTGTAAATAAGAATATAGATAAATATACTTTGGGTAATGCAATCGCAAACTTAATTGAGTTTACTGTTTCAAAATTCTGTGATTATTACATAGAATTGAGTAAGGTTGACCTATATGGTGATGATGAGAAGGATAAAACTAGAGCGCAAAATGTACTTTTAGTTGTGCTTACAAACTTGCTTAAACTTTTCCATCCATTTATTCCTTTTGTAACTGAATATATTTATCAAGAACTTCCTATGCATGAAAAAACTATCATGCTTTCGTCTTTTCCGACAAAACTAAACATAAAATCGCTTAGCAATGGGTTTAATAAGATAATCGAAATAATTAAGGCTATCAGGCTTACACGCGCACAACTTAAAGTGCCTGATAATAAAAGAACTGCCATCTATTTCATGACGGAAGGAGAGGATATTATCCTAAGTCAAAATCTTGCAGAGATCGCTAGGCTTGGCTTTGGCACTCAAGCCGAAATTGTATCTAGTATTCCACTCGAGAAGACGGTAAAAATCATCTGCGGAGACACAAGCATATTTATTCTAGCAGAACAGTTGCAGGATAGTAAAAAGGAAAGAGAAAATCTTGAAAAAGCAATTGAAAATATCAAATTTGAAATAAATAGAAGTGAGAAAATGCTTTCAAGTGCAGGCTTTATTTCAAAAGCCCCACAAGAACTTGTTGAAAAAGAAAAGTCAAAACTCGAGGCAAATAGAGAAACCTATAAAAAACTCTTGAGCGAACTTGCTTCAATTTCATAAATTTTTAATATACTTATATATAATGAAAAATCTAATATAAAAATAAAAAACTAATAATGGTGAGTTATGGACAAAAAAACACAATCAAAAGATCGACGAATTTTACGAATAATCAACCTTGTTTTTATGGCTATACAAGCTCTTTTTTGCGTAGGACTTGCCATATATTATTCTCAAACTGGCGATCCAAATAATAGGCTTTTTGTGAGTATTGTAATGGCTATTGCAAGCCTTATTCCTTTTTTAATAGAATTAATATTTAAGTTTCGCTTTCCTGGGCTAATGTTCTTATTCTATCAAATTTATTTGTTATTTGCTGGCACAATTGGTTCAGCGCTTAATGTGTATTATCTAGTCAGTTTCTATGATATAATTATTCATTGTCTAGCGGGATATGTATTCGCCTTGCTTGGTATTTTTATACTTTCAAAAACAACAAGATATTCATCTCAAACAATTCTATTTTTGGCTTTATTTTGCTTTTTGTTTAGCATGGCGTGTGAACTTATATGGGAACTTATTGAATGGACTGCAGACAATCTTTTTGGACAGACTGCACAAGGCTTGCCAATCGACGAATATGGAGTGCCACTTGTCACCGATACAATGCAGGATATGCTTTGCAACTTTGCTGGCGGGATTGTATTCATTCTGCACTATGTAATAGGCAAAATTCTTGCTAAAAAAGATAAATGCTCGCTTGGAATAAATTTCTATGAAAGAGATCTTGCAGGAATTACACAAGTTAAGTCTAGTGAAAATTTACTAGATAAAAATAATATAGAAGATCAAAAAAGTTTAATAGTAGAAAAAGAAGATGATCGTCTTAGTCAAGAAAACTCTACTCAGACTGTAGACAAACGGCGCGACCGAAAATTATAAATAATTTTTCTTGCATCGTATCGTCAAAGGCTACGCTTATGTCAAGTTGTTAAAACAACTTGAGAATAACGCTCGCCTTTTCCTCTCCCCATAAATGCAAAAGCATTTACGGGGTACCCCAAAATAAAACGCCCAAAACCAGTCATTTAGTGTTGCTTTACTCCCGGCTTACATCACAAACTACGCTCAAGCGAAAATCACTTTGTAATTTTACGCGGTTACGCTCGTTTGTTCCTTATCCCTAAAAATCTTACGATTTTTAGGGAACCCAAATAGAGTGGCTAAGCCACTTTTCGAGCCTTGCCTCGCTTGTTTTTCTACAGTCTGTTAATTTGTCGACACACTGAAATGCCGAAAAGATCGGCATTTTTTAATTATTATATTTTAAATTAATGAAAAATTTGCTGCCAATAAATGTTTATCAATAAAAACCGCTTTTTTT
>CALVNK010000022.1 GCA_944349615.1 uncultured Clostridia bacterium | reverse complement strand
CGTTTGACGGGGGCGCTTGTTTTTTCTCTAGCTCGCGCCAATCGTAAATGCTTGTTCCACTTCGCATTTAGCGCGACTTTGTTTTTGAAAATTCTATTATATTTACGCCATGCGGTTCGAAAATTTGGAAAAATATTCTTGTTTTTTTACTATTTAAAAATAGAAACATCAATTTATTTATTAATTAATAATTTTTTTCAATCTCAAATTATAATAAAAGACTTTTTTAAAATTGCTTAATTTGTTATAATACTCAAAAGGAGTTAAGTATGAAAAAAGCTATAATTGGAATTGTTTCTAAAAATATAACTGTAGAAGAATTTTATAATTGGTCTTGGCAGAGAATCAGTGATGCAGTAAGATATTCGATAAATAAAAATGGCGGATTGGTTTTAGGTATCCTTCCGCAAACTCAAAGAAAAGATTTTAATCAAGTAGACGAAAGTGAAAACAGTAAATTATCTAAACAGGAAATTGAAGATTTGCATGTTTTGCTTAAAATGTGTGACGGTATTGTTTTACAAGGTGGAATTTCTTCACATAATTACGAGGAGTATATAGCTAAGTACTGCTATGACAATGATATTCCACTACTTGGAATTTGTGCTGGTTACAACAATATCATTAGAGGGCTAGGCGGAAAAGCGGAATTAATCACAAATACACAAGTTCATGATAGGCCTGACCTTAAATATGCGCACAACTGCATAATAAAAGACAAAGAAAGTTTATTTTATAACATTGTCAAACAAGAAAAATTTGCGGTTAACAGTGTGCATACGTATATTGGTACAAAAATACCTAAAAAACTATCAATTGTCGCATATTCTGACGATGGACAAGTTGAAGTAGTAGAAGCCAAAGATAAAAAGTTTCTTATAGGAGTAAAATTCCATCCCGAATTATTAGTAGACGAAGAAGATAAATTTAATGATATCTTTAAAACTCTAATTGAAAAATCAATGGATAAATAAAAGAACGCAAGGTATTGTTTTATTAAAATGGTGCAAAGCTTATTACTATACTTGCAAAAAATGTCGATTTTTTGATTAAATTTTTGTCATGAAAATCTCCTTTTTACAAATACTACTAGCAAGGAGATATCATGGCTTATAGTTACAAAACATCAATCGCTTTTGGACTTGTGTATATTCCAATAACCTTGCATAGCACAATCAAGGACAACAACATAGGCTTTAATCTTATAGACAAAAAGACAAAATCACGTGTGGAATACAAAAAGACCTGTGTAGATTGTGACGATCGAGAAGTGAAAAATGAAGATATTGTTAAGGGATATCATTTAGACAATGGCGAATATGTGATTTTTGATCAAGAAGAACTTGACAAACTAAAAGGCAAAAAAGATAAGAGTATTATCATAGAGAAATTTGTCGATTTGAAAGAAATAAATCCTATTTATTTTGATAAAACCTTCTATGTCGTTCCAGAAAACAAAGCCACTGAAAAAGCATACTATCTGCTTAAAAATGTGCTTGAAAAGGAAAACAAAGTAGGAATTGCAAAGACAATACTTGGAAGTAGCGAGTGCGTTGTTGCACTTTGGGTAAGAAATGATGATCTACTTTTATCTAGATTATTTTTTGACGAAGAAGTACAAGCTAATCCTGCAATTGCAGTGAAAGTGGAGATAAATAAAAAAGAAGTAGACCTAGCTGAAACTATCGTTAAATCTATGACAGACTTTTTTCATGCCGAGGACTATAAAGATGAATATACAATGAGAATAAGGCAAGCCATACTTGATAAAGCAAATGGAAACAAATTAAAGAAAGTCAAAGAAGAAAAAACCGTCAAGATAACAGATTTAATGGAAGCACTGAAAGAATCTGTCACTTTGGTCAAAGAGAAAAAGGAAAATAAAAAGAAAAAAGACGAAAAGAATACCGCTAAAAAAGGCGAACTGATAAATTTAAAAAAGAAGGCATAAAAAATGGATCTTTTCGAACAAAAAAACATTTCTCCTATGCTTTTGAAAGAGATAAGAGAGCCTTTTGACGATGACAACTATATTTTTGAACTTAAACTTGATGGCATAAGGTGCATAGCATATCTTGACAAAGATAAAACAATTTTAGCAAATAAGAGAAACAAGAATATTAGCCTTATTTATCCAGAACTCCGCGAAATTCATAAACAAGCAAATGCAAGATGCATTCTTGATGGCGAAATAATCATTACTGGCAAAAATGGCTTCCCAGATTTTTTTGCCTTACAAAAACGAAGTTTGCTTAACGATAAATTTAAAATTGAAATGGCATCCAAAATTGCTCCTGTAAATTTTGTCGCTTATGATATCCTGTATTATGACGGCAAAAACTTGACAAATCTTGATCAAATGGCAAGAAAAAAATTGCTATTTAAAGCAATTAAAGAAAATAAATATATTAGCATCTCGCGCTTTATCGAAAATCAAGGCATTGCCCTTTTTAATCAAACTAAAAACCTTGGTCTAGAAGGAATAGTTGCAAAACGCAAAGACGGCAAATATAAGTTTGGAAAAAGATCGAATGAATGGATAAAAATAAAAAATCTTCATGATGAAGACTTTTTTATAGTTGGTTTAACAATTGAAGATGGAAGTGTTAAAGATTTAATACTTGCAAAACAAGAAAAGAATAAGCTCGTATATAAAGCAAAGATGTTTGCAAGACTTTCACAGCAAGAAAAATCTCTACTTTTAACTACAGCATTACAAAACAAAAGTAAAAAACCTTTTTCTGAAATTTTCAAAGATGAAAAAGATATTGTATGGATAAAACCTAAACTTGTTTGTACCGTTCAATATATGATGCTAACAAAAGATGGAAATATGCGCCAGCCTGTAATAAAAGGAATAAGAAGCGATTAAATCCTGTTGGAAAATTTTGCCAAAGCAATTAAAGCAGAAACTTATATATATGGAAATGCCGGACATTTTAACGAGAATGCAGGTTATACAACATTTGAAGACTTGTTAAAATTAATATAATTAAACATTAAAAAAGACATATTTTGGAATTCACTTCAACAAAATATGTCTTTTTTTTAAAGTATTAAATTTATCTTTTCCTATGCAATTGTTGTCATGGCTGTATCATCAGAATAGACATCTTCTTCTCTTTCATCCTTTACAACTACTGGCATAACTGAACGATAAGATTTAAGTCCTGTACCAGCTGGAATAAGTTTACCAATGATGACATTTTCCTTAAGTCCAAGCAAGTTATCCACTTTACCTTTAACAGATGCATCTGTCAAGGTTCTTGAGGTCTCTTGGAAGGAAGCAGCAGATAGGAAGCTGTCTGTTGACAGAGATGCCTTAGTAATACCAAGCAATATTCTCTTAACAGTTGCAGGAACACCGCCCTCTTGCAAGATTCTTTCGTTTTCTTCATCGCATTTATAGATATCTACAATTTCACCTGGCAATAGATTTGTATCACCAGCAGACTCTACCTTAACTTTCTTAAGCATCTGTCTAATAATTATTTCAACATGTTTATCATTAACCTTAACATCTTGACCTCTATATGTTGAAACAACTTGGTTGAGAAGATATTCTTGTAGACCTTTTACACCCTTCATACGCAAATAATCAGAAGGATTTATTGCACCAGCAGTAAGTTGCGTTCCCGGTTCAACATTTTCGCCGTTTTTCACCATCAGTACAACTGGCTTCTTTGCTTCATATTCAATGTCGCCTTCGCGTGATGCAACAGTGAAATAATAATACTTAGGATCTTGTCTTATTGTAAGTTTTCCAGCAACTTCACTTAGGAGAGCTTCACCTTTTGGCTTTCTAGCTTCAAAGATTTCTTCGACTCTAGGAAGACCTTGAGTAATATCAAGAGCTGAAGCAACACCACCAGAGTGGAATGTTCTCATTGTAAGCTGTGTACCAGGTTCACCAATTGACTGTGCTGCGATAATACCTACAGCTTCACCAACTGTTACCATTTTCTTATTTGACAAATCTCGTCCATAACATTTTGCACAAACACCATGTTTGCATTTGCAAGTGAAGAGAGATCTAATTTGAACTTGTTTGAATCCTGCCTTAGCAATTGCGTCAGCTTGATCCTTTGTGATCATTTGATTTGCCTCTACAATAACTTCGTTTGTCTGAGGATCTACAATTTGATCAACACTTACTCTACCATAAATTCTCTCTGCAAGTGTTTCGTGAACTACGCCATCAACAACTAGATCACCAACCCATACACCTTTGACTTTTTCGCCAGCATCGGCAAAGCAATCTTCGGTTGTAACAACCACATCTTGAGAAATATCTACAAGTCTTCTAGTTAAGTATCCCGAGTCAGCAGTCTTAAGCGCGGTATCGGTAAGACCTTTTCTTGCACCACGAGCAGTTAAGAAATACTCAATTGGCGAAAGCCCTTTAACGAATGAAGATTTGATAGGTACATCAATCTTTTCACCACTTGCGGTAGTCTTTAGTCCAACCATACCGCAGAGCGAGTTGATTTGCTCTTTATTACCACGCGCGCCAGATACATACATGATCTTAAATGGATTATAGTCATCCATATCATCAATCAGTGCTTTTTCAACTTGATTTTTGGCATCTGCCCAAAGTTGCATATTGTTGCGTACTTTTTCATCAAGCGTGATTAGACCGCGTCTAAATAATTTTTCATTTTCGATAACTTTTTGATCAGTTTCGCTTATAATCGCCTGCTTTTCCTTAGGTTCTGCTATGTCAAATGCGTTAACAGTAAGAGAACTTAATGTAGCATATTTATATCCAAGTTCCTTGATCTTATCTACAAGTTTAGCACATTCAGTCGTACCATGAAGATCATAGCACCTTGAAAGAATAGCACTCAAATCTTTTTTAACTACAAATTTGTTAAATTCAAGATCGCAAATGTTGTCAGGATTTGTTCTATCTACAAAGCCAAGATCTTGAGGAATTTGCTCATTGAACAAAAGTCGTCCAACAGTAGTGTCAATGACTTTAGAATATTTTTTGCCATCAAAGTCTTTTTCAATTCTCACTTTTATCTTTGCTTGAATGTGTAAGTTTTGTGTTCTATATGCAATTACTGCCTCATCAGGAGATGCAAATATATTGCCTTCTCCCAGCATTCCCGGTTTATCTAGTGTCATGTATGCACAACCAAGAACTATATCTTGTGATGGAGTAACAATAGGCTCACCATCAGACAACTTTAAAATGTTGTTTGAAGCAAGCATTAAAGTTCTTGCTTCAGTCCTTGCGTCAATTGAAAGTGGCACATGGACTGACATCTGGTCACCATCGAAGTCTGCGTTGAACGCACCGCAAACTGCAGGATGCAATTTAATTGCACGACCTTCAACAAGGACAGGTTCGAACGCTTGAACAGAAAGTCTGTGAAGTGTTGGAGCACGGTTCAAAAATACTGGATGATCTTTGATAACTTCAGCCAAGATATCCCATACCACCGGCTTTTCTTTTTCGATCATTCTCTTTGCTGCCTTAATGTTGTTTGATTTATTAAGTTCAACAAGTCGATTCATAATGAAAGGCTTAAATAATTCAAGAGCCATTTCTTTTGGAAGACCGCATTGATACATTTTTAGTTCAGGTCCAACAACGATAACCGAACGACCAGAATAGTCAACACGCTTACCAAGGAGGTTTAATCTGAAACGGCCTTGTTTACCGCCAAGCATAGCGGTAAGAGATTTAAGATCTCTTTGCTTAGAACTCTGCACTGCCTTTCCGCGTTTACCATTATCGATAAGGTTATCGACTGCCTCTTGAAGCATTCTCTTTTCATTTCTTACGATAACATCAGGAGCACCAAGTTCCATGAGTTTCTTTAATCTGTTGTTTCTATTTATAACACGTCTATAGAGATCGTTTAGATCGCTTGTAGCATATCTACCACCATCAAGAGGAACCATAGGTCTTAAATCTGGTGGAAGAACAGGTATAACATCAAGTACCATCCAAGTTGGATTGTTTCCGCTTGTAAGGAAAGCTTCAACCACTTCAAGTTTCTTCATGGCTTTAATCTTTCTTTGACCTTTGAAAGTAGTAATCTGTTGCTTTAAAGTTTTTGACTCTTTTTCAAGGTCAACTTCACCAAGCAAACGCTTGATAGCCTCAGCACCCATTCCAACTTCGAAAGCATCAGGACCATATTTGTCACATGCTTCGTAGTATTCTTTGTCGGTGATTACTTGTTTGTATGCAAGGTCTGTCTTCTTTGGATCAAGTACAACATAGCAAACATAGTAAACAATTTGCTCAAGTACTTTTGGAGTCATCTCTAGAAGAGTACCAATCTTAGAAGGCACATTTCTAAAGAACCATATATGAGTACAAGGAGAAGCAAGTTCAATGTGTCCCATTCTTTCACGGCGCACTTTTGCTCTTGTAACTTCAACCCCGCACTTATCACAAACAACACCTTTATAACGAACGCGTTTATATCTTCCGCATTGACATTCCCAGTCCTTTCTAGGTCCGAAAATCTTTTCGCAGAAAAGTCCATCTTTTTCAGGTTTTTGAGTTCTATAGTTGATTGTTTCAGGCTTGGTCACCTCGCCATGCGACCACTCTCTAATCTTTTGAGGCGAAGCAATACCTATTCTAATAGAATCAAAATTGTTTAATTCAAACATGTCTAATCCCCTTTTTCTTATTCATCAAAATCACCGAAATCGTCAAAGATATCGAGATTGTCAAGAGTGTCATTCTTTGTGCTTTCTTCAAACACATCATTTATTTCTTTTTCTTCATCTTCGTTTAATGGAGATGAGATATCGTCTTGAGCATCAAAGTCAAAAATGCTTTCTTCAAGGTCTTTTTCTGTTTCATTTGCAAGATTGTTTGGAGCATCCTGTTCATCTTGACTAAGTTCATTGATTGATATTTCTTTATCACCATCAGTCAAAATCTTGATATCAAGTCCAAGTGCCTGCAATTCTTTTACAAGAACTTTGAATGATTCAGGTATACCAGGTTCAGCAATAGGCAAACCTTTAATAATAGATTCATAAGTTTTAAGTCTACCATTGAGGTCATCGGATTTAACTGTAAGCATTTCTTGCAATATATGACTTGCGCCATAGGCTTCAAGTGCCCAAACTTCCATTTCACCAAATCTCTGTCCACCGAACAATGATTTACCACCAAGTGGCTGTTGGGTGATAAGAGCATAAGGCCCAATTGAACGAGCATGGATTTTTGAGTCAACCATGTGTTCAAGTTTAAGCATATATTTATATCCAACAGTAGTAAGATTGTCGAAAGGTTCTCCTGTTCTACCATCGTACAACTGTATTTTACCATCTTCTCTAAAGTTGTTCTCAATGAGAAGTTGTTTGATATCTTCAGTAGTTGCGCCATCAAATGCAGGCGTTGCAACTTTCCAGCCAAGAGTCTTTGCAACAAGTCCCAAGTGAACTTCCATAACCTGACCTATGTTCATACGAGATGGAATACCAAGTGGACTGAGTACAATATCAAGTGGTCTACCATTTGCCATATATGGCATATCAGCTTCTGGAAGAACAATTGATACAACACCTTTGTTACCATATCTTCCTGCCATCTTATCACCGACAGAAATCTTACGCTTTTGAGCAACTGTAACCTTAACCATCATGATTACGCCAGGTTCAAGATCGTCTTTATTCTTCTTAGAGAACACTTGAACATCAACGACAACACCGCCCTTGCCATGTTGTACACGAAGTGATGTGTCGCGCACATCTCTAGCCTTGTCACCAAAGATTGCTCTTAGCAATCTCTCTTCTGGAGTAAGATCTGTTTCGCCCTTTGGAGTAACCTTACCAACAAGGATATCATTAGGATGAACTTCAGCACCTATTCTAATAATTCCATTTTCATCAAGGTCTTTAAGAGCATCTTCGCCAAGGTTTGGAATATCTCTAGTAATTGCCTCGTCACCAAGTTTTGTAGTTCTACATTTTATTTCATGGTCATATAGAGTGATTGATGTATAGACATCATCTTTAACAAGTCTTTCACTGATAAGGATAGCGTCTTCGTAGTTTTGTCCTTCCCAGTTCATATATCCTATAAGGACATTTTTACCAACTGCAAGTTCACCTTTATCAGTTGAATAACCATCAGATAGAACATCGTCTACATTGACCTTTTCGCCTTTTACAACACATGGTCTTTGATTGAAACATACATCGTCATTTGCCTTTGCAAACTTTGTGAGTGAATAGATGTCTTCGTCACCCTTCTCAGTAAGCACGCGAATCTCATCTGCTGATACATAACTTACAGTTCCTGCGCGTTTTGCAAGAATTACGCAACCGCTGTCATGAGCAGCAATCGCTTCCATACCAGTTCCAACAATTGGAGCTTCTGGTCTGAGTACAGGCACCGCCTGTCTTTGCATGTTTGCACCCATAAGTGCACGGTTTGCTTCGTTGCCGTTTACAAATGGAATCAAGCTTGTTGCTACAGATATCATCTGTCTAGGAGATACATCCATATAATCAACTTTGCTTGCTGGCACTTCTTCAATAAGCGAGCCATGTCTACACATAATTCTCTTATTTACAAAGTGACCTTCCTCGTCAAGTGGCTCAATAGCCTGAGCGATATAACTTTCGTTTTCTACATCTGCCATCTTATAGACAATGTCTTTTGTAACTACGCCTGTTTCCTTATTGACAACTCTGTAAGGTGTTTCAAGGAAGCCATAGTCGTTGACACGAGTATAAGTTGCAAGTGTGTTGATAAGACCGATTGATTGACCTTCAGGTGTTTCAACAGGACAAATTCTTCCATAGTGTGTAAAGTGAATATCGCGAATTTCTGGATCTGCTCTCTCCTTTTTGATACCGCCAGGACCAATTGCAGAAACACGGCGTTTTTGAGTGATACCAGAAAGTGGATTCTTTTGATCCATGATCTGTGATAATTGTGATTGAGAGAAGAAATCTCTTAATGCTTTGTTCACAGCCTTTGGATTCATGATTTGAGATGGTGTAACCTCCTCAAATTCTCGTCCTTGCAGTGTTTCTTTAATATTTGTAGAAAGTTTAGTTACACCAGACCTAAATGCATTGCAAGTAAGTTCTCCAACTGTTGCAACGCGCTTATTTGAAAGGTGTTCGATCTTATCAATTGAGCCGATACCTTCTAATATATCAAGATAGCAAGAGATAGTTGCCAAGATATCGTCCATTGTAAGAGTTGTGATTATCAGCTCTTTAGCGTTGTTCTTAATCGCTTCAAGTCGCTTTTCTTTGGTCTTATTTTCATTTAAAATCTGCATTAAAACAGGATAGTAAACATCTTCAAAAATACCAAGTTCTTCCTGATTGCAAGGGAAAACTTCGCTTAGAGTAACTCTGTTGTTACCACGCATTAAATGCTTTTTGCCATTTATTTGAACCCAAACTTCGTTAACGCCTGCATTTTGAACTTTTTTAGCAGATTCTGCAGTAAACTCTTCACCTTCTCTAGCGATTAGTTCGTCATCAACAATGATATTTTCTGCGTTTATAAGTCCAGGAAGTCTATCTTTAAGTCCAAGCTTCTTGTTAAATTTGTATCGTCCAACTCTAGAGAGGTTGTAATATGCATCAGTAAAGAATGAAACATTTAAGAAGCTTCTTGTACTTTCTACTGAAGGAACGTCACTAGGCCTTGTCTTTCTTGAAAATTCAAGTAGTGCCTCTTCTTGTGTAGTTTGTGTTTCCTTTTCAAGTACATTTTTAATATATCTATTGTTGCCAAATGCACGCAAGATTTCTTCGTTTGTAAAGCCAAAGCATTTTAAGAATACACCAAGGCTGATCTTGTTCTTACGCTCAAGAACGATCTTCAAATTCTCATTTGCACCTTGCTCGATTTCAATCCATGTACCATGAACAGGAATTACTTGAGCACGCAAAGTGGCATTGTTGTCTTTCTCTCTTGAAAGATAAACACTTGGAGCACGCACGATTTGGTTGATAACTACCCTTTCTATACCATTGAAAATGAAAGAGCCTTGTTCAGTCATCATAGGAACATCGCCCATAAATACTTCTTGCTCTACCGCCTGTCCTGTTTCTTCAACAACAAATCTTGCTTTAACTTTGAGTGGAGAAGAGAAAGTCGCGCCTCTTCTCTTGCACTCTTTAATATCATATTTAGGTTTTGCAAAAGGCAAAATTTCTGTAATATACAATTTTGCTTTGCCTGAATAGTCGGTTAAAGGAAAAAATTCATCAAGTACACGCTTTATACCTTTAACCAAAAAGTCATTATAGGACTTTTTTTGAATGTCAAGAAGTGGTGGAACCTTCACCAACTCTTCACAGTGACCAAAAGTATATCTTTCAGTCTTTCCTTGTTTAACTTTTCTTACACTTACAGACATTTATTTACTCCTTAACTAGCATACCATAGAAAAGCAAAAAAGGACAATATGGCACAAAAATGCCATAATAGTCCCACTTTTTCAGTTTTTAAACTATCATTCTTCTCACAGTATCCCGAATTCTTATCAATTATACAACATTTATTTTATTTTAGTCAATAGTTTTTTTACATTTTTTTAAAATTTTATATATTTTTTTATATTTTATTTAATTATACTAATTTTCTCTATAATAACATAACAGAATTAGATAATTTATTAAACTTATAATTTTTATATTGCGATTTTAAATAAAAACTAAAAATATTATTTAATACCTTTTGTAAAATTTCTTTTTTATGTTTTATCAAGTTTTAAAAAAAGGAGAAAGTATGAATAAACTTCACTTTTCCCCTTTTTTATTAAATTTTGTTTAGCCATGACAAATTGCTTTCAAAATAAAGTCTATTTAAAGCAGTCATTGATGTTGTCCATACTTTAATAGATGGAATTTCACTTAAAACACCATTTCCACTTGTAAATGAGCCATCATTTTCTACATAAGTATCGCCTGTTCGTAAATTTCTATAGGTCAATTTGCCTTCATCATTATAAGTCATAACATAGACATTGCCTTGACTATCTTTATACGTGGAGATAGGTCTAAATCCTGTACTATTTGTATTGATAGATTCACGCTTTGACAAGAAAGTAACCGTTACAGTCGAAGAGCTACTCGGTTTGCCTATTTCTTGATCATTTGAATAATACCTATAGCAATCATCTGGTGTACTTTCAGTGCCATTATTATCAAAATAGATTTCCGTAGAAATATTCCCAATTCTGACAGAATATATTACTTCTTTTATATCAGTAGTCGGTGCTTTATGAACGGATAACAAATCACTTGGTAAAAATATATCTGATCCTGACCAAACATAATTTCCTTGCTCATTTTCTTTAAAATTAGTTTCGTCAGTTTCATATCTACCTGTTGCTGGGTTATATTTATAAGTAACAATATTATCGCCTGTGCCTGTAGTATATGTATCAGTATTCATATAATATTTGTATGTTTCACCACCTGAAGTCGTATATTCAGTAGCAAATAAATTATAATACAAACTTTCACTCGTTGCAAGTGATACATTTGTTGGATCTGCAGTAACTTCCTTGCTATATGCATAAGATGATGTTCCATAATTTGTTACATATAGATTTAAGTCACTTTGATAATATCTAGTATCAAAAGTAATAAATGGCTGATAGTACAATGTATATTCAGTACTGGTAATGAAAGGCGCTGGCGAGGATTCGTTTATATCTTCATCTGCAAGTCCAAAATAATATACACGTTCAATATTATTGTCATTGTTGACTATATTGTTTTGAATGATTTGCACATTTCTTGTATTAGTATCCGCTGAAAGAGTTTCCTCGCGTTCATTATATGGGACATCTTCATATTCTATAGATCGCATATCTTTAATTGTAGCATCAATGATAGATGTTGTAAAGCAATATGCCATCTTTGTAATTCTATTATTTACGGCAACAAGACCGCTTACACTTGCTGACGATACAGCGCCTGAGGTTGTTGTATCGATTACAAGTCGAGATGTACAATAACTATTAGTTAAAGTAATACCGTAAACTTCAGAAGAATTGGTTTGAGCAATAATACCACCAAGCACTGGTGATGTTACACTGCCTGTTACAGTCAAAGCGGATGCTTTTATTGCTATTGAATCAATATTAATACTTGAAGTGATATACCCTATTGCACCACCAACAATCAGTCCGCCTGTAACATCGGTCAAAAGCATACTATCTTGCAATGTCGAAACTCTTCCGTTCGCTCTATCAACAGCTCCTACAAGACCTCCGACATAGGCGATCCTAGCATTTCCTCCAGTAAAAGAAACATCAAAGGCTTGATCAACTACAGCGTTGTTAACATTTCCGCCATTTAAAAGTCCAACAACACCGCCAACAGCTGTTGCAACTCTTGGAACAGTAGTAAATGGAGTGATTACCCCTCCATTGCCTTCTACATAGGAATAAGACAATGTTCCACTTACTTCACCTGCGATCAAACCACCATAATAATATGGTTTCAATGATAATGTTCGATTTGATGAAATATGAGCATAATTATAATTCGCTTTGGCATTTATGCCGATACCTCCATATAGAAGTCCTGTCCTGCCGCCCATAACTGAATCGATATTTTCAGTATGAGCATTATAGACTTCACCACTTCCGCCTAAATATCCTGCAATACCACCTGCGTATGAATATATTCCATCATTAAGTGTTGACTCGTTATATACATATGATATTGAAGAAATATAATTTGCAGTTGCATTCATGTCACTATAGACATCTTTCATAATATAAGATGATGTCGCTTTCCCAACAATTCCACCTACAAGGTTTAGTCCAACAACTACACCTGAAGATGAACTCAAGCCTGTTGATTCAACGTCTATATCATATAGGAAGCCATAACTGAGTGTTCCGGCGATAGTGCCGACAACATTAGTATTTGAGAATGCCACTTGAGTAGGTACGATCGTTAAATTCTTTATAGATCCTGTTCTGCTAGCAGAATATCCAACTTGAGCAAATAGTCCTGCACTTGATAAGTTTTCTTCGCTATATAGAGATAAGGATGTTATTGCCATTCCGTTTCCCTCTAAAACACCTGCAAAAGTTGTCTTATATAATTCAGATCGTATTGTGTCAGCATAACTTATATCACTGATAATTCTATAATTTGTTTGATTTATACCGCTTGAAGAAGTTTGCTGTAAAATTTCACTTTCCATAGACTTTGCATCATCAATAAGTCTAGGATTATGCAGTGATCCCCTATTTGGAGAGTCTGGATCATCAATGTAAATATAAATATATTGCGTAATGCCACCACTTTCGCTAAGTTCGGTATGACTAAAGTTTCGAACTGACAAAGTCTCAATGTTGGCACTCGTAAGTTCTAGTCTACCTTTAGGAAGTGTCTTTAAGGTTGTTTCATAAACAGTATTAACTTGATTTTGACCATTCTCGCCACCTACAATGGTAGTTTCGGTAGTAGGAGTATAATCAACAAAATTAGAATTAGTATTTCCGCTACTGAAGAACCATACGGCACTCGCATTTGCTGTCGATGAGTATGCAAAATCTGCAAAATTTTCATCTACATTATAGAATTGACCAGCATTTAATTTTGATACACCCTCAAAATTACGCTCTTGCAATGATGTGTTGATATCTTCAGTATTAGTAAGGAATCCGTTATCGGCAATCTCTACAGTGTCATTTCCTATTGATCTTTGTTGTTCATTATAGAAATAGAAACAATTTGAAAATTCACCATAGTAAACACCTTCTACACTTCCAGTTCCCGCTTCAGTTGTTACTGTTGATTCAAAGGCAAAGCCAGCTGCTGCAGAGTTTAAATTTGTAAGGGTTGAAAGTGAGAAAGAATTTTTGATTTGTCCACCATTAGCATATACAAAGCCAGCCATATTTGGTGTGATGGCAAGATATATGTCAGTGTAACAATCACTTATATATCCTAAATTTTGATAGATAAAGCCTGCACCTCTTTCGTTTGCACTTACATAGCTGTTTCTGTCAAGCGAATATAAACTTGATGACCTTGTCATGCCTGAAACATAACTTGTAATAATCTGTCCATTTTCACCATTTGAATAAGCGAAACCTGCTGCATACTGATTTTGATTTGAGTTGTTGATGATCTTGCCTTCTCTAAAATAACATGCAGCAATCTTACCAGAGTTTGCCCCTACAAATCCGCCTACTCTAAAAGGAGATTTGATATTTACGCGTACACTGCTGTTTGTTATAAAACCACTGTTCTGCGCAACAAATCCTGATACATAGGAGCCTATAGACGCATTGTCTGCAATGACTGCAATGTATAATTCTGAGGTGTAATTTGACTCAGTTTGAACATGGCAATTGGTGATTATGCCATTGTTTTGTACAACAAGTCCGGCAAAATTGAATGATGAGGCAGTTGTAATAAATTTAACCGTTCGAAGTCCATTCAGCTGATAACCATCATTTATGTCACTGTCATTCATATCAGAGCCGTCAGAAGCAAAGGCAAATCGGACATTTAAGTTCTTGATTTGACTGCCACTATCAAGGCTTGAGAAAACACCTATTGAACTTAAAGAACCCATATCATAAGTACCAGAGAAGATGACAGTATGACCATTGCCATCAAGCGAGGCAAAGTTTCCAGTTAGTGGAGTAAAACGAGTCACACCCGTACTTTCATTATCTGCATTTGGCAATACAATATCGTTTAATAGGATATGGTACTGACCTTGTTGCATATTGATAAAGTCCTCATAATCATATATAGGAAGTGGACTATCTTCACTGCTTGAAGAATATACATTGAGTACAAATCTAGTTTTAATAGGAAGAGCATCTTGATCATTTTGATCATTTGAAGCTACATAAAGACCATTTTGGATCTTATAGCCTCCAGTATAAGTGAAGAAATAGAATAAATCACTACTGTCATGAGTTCTTACAGGTGTGACATTTAATCCATTAGAATTAAAATAGTATGTTTCTAATTGTACACCGTTTGTTAATATATACTGCTCTCTACCATTCATATTTTCAACGGCCTGACCATAGTCTGGCAATGTTTCATTGATAAGATTAGTATGAGCCTTCCACTCACCACTCGATGTTAATTCATTAAAGAAGTTCTTTATTCTATTGACTATATCAAGGCTGGTAGTATCATATTCAATATAATCGTACATGTCAATCGCAAAAGTTGTCTGAGTACCAACCTGCACATTTATAATACCATCACCCATACCACTGACTAGATCTTCGGTTTCAGATGAAGTGTCCTTATTGTAGTTAAATACGAACTCAAGTATTTCTATATGCGTTGTACTACTTGCCGATCTTATATTTTCACCATCAGCTTGAGATGCATTTGCAGTTATATTCAAATCATTATTTCCTACTTGCGAGTAGTCAATGCTTTGATTTGTAATCTGCAGATAATATCTTCCATTTTCTTGTATAATTGAACCGAGATTTTCATTTGATAGGCTTATATTAATATTTTCAGCACTGAAACCATAAGAGTTTACTGCTAGTTCATAACGAAGCCCCCTTGCAACCCGATATGAAGCATAATATGCACTATCATTTGCAGAAAGTGGTTCTTTACCTACTATATCTACAGCAACATAATATTGAAGTTTGATTGTTACAGGTTTTCTTATTGTTTCATAAACTTGTTGTCCGTCTTTAAAGAGCGAGATGTTTATATAAGAAACGCTTTCGTCATTGACATTTAGCGAGCCAAAATCATACTTAACATAGATAACACCATTATAAATATAGTAATTATTGTTTAAAGTTTCAGGATCAGTTTCGCCGTAATAATTTACGATATCCTCAAGATTGACAATAAGCCCTGTATCTGTAGTTTGACCTATAATTCTATCATCTTCGAATATCTCTGATCCACCATCAGATGTACTTTTTCTAGCAAGTAAGCCAAATGTTGCACTTGAATTTCCAGTTTGATAATTTTGAGCATCATTCTCAATAACAATATAGTCAAAGTCAGCATCGTCAGGATTAATTGTGATTGTAATAAAGCCTGTTTGTCCAGGATATGCGTACTCACTTGTAGCACCTATACCTGTGCTTGAAATAGCGTCATTGAGATTTGAATAATTATCCACAATTATTGAAGTTATGCCTGTTTGTTCAAAGTGAATTGTAAACGATGTGAATTTTTCGGTGTTAGAAGATGCTAAAATATATATTATATAATCACCATATATATCTTGATTATACCTATTTTTATATATATCTGAGTTTTTGTTGATTGCTACAGAAAGTGAGAAACTTTGAGCTTTAGTCAAATCTACTATACCAGTGATGTTTGTAAATGTAACGCTAAAGAGCATTGATGCTAGATCGCCATTACCTGCATCCATAGCAAATTCCTGCTCAAACATCTCGTCGAGTTCTTGACTTCCCTGCAAAATATTACCTTTGCCATCAGTAATATAGTAATAAGGATTTTCCTCTTCAACATCGGAAATAATTTCTATTGTTTCACTTATCTCTCTTGATGAGAAGAGAGTCACTTCTTCATATTGTACATGATTGATGCTTGACGCACCCTTGTTGTATTGTAAAGTTGTATCTGTAATTGTCTTGTTTACACTAGAATAATATGTTACATTTGAGCCATTTTCTTCAACTTGCACCTGCAATCTTGGAACAAAAGTCAAAGAATATAAGGCACTTTGTGTTTTGTCATTCTTTCTTATAGAAATATTTTGTCCGACATAAGAGATGTCGAGTTCATCAAGTGCTTCTATAATTTCATTTTCGTTAGCACCAGCGCGAGTTGCGCTTGTAATAACTGCTGAAACATTGCTGTTGTTTGAAATATTGAAATTCTTATTCATAAATCTAACTGATCCATCAGAAGCCACATTAAATGGTGAAACTTGAGTATTTGTAGCCACAGAAAGATTTAATGAATAATAAG
>CALVNK010000021.1 GCA_944349615.1 uncultured Clostridia bacterium | reverse complement strand
CATAAAAAAATCAAAAAAAATTTAAACAAAAATAAACTAATAGTTAATAATATAAAAACAAAAATAAATGCCAACAACTTTTCAAAAAAAATTCTCAATATTGTCGCAAACTGGCAAGAAAACTATTATGGCAATTTTTTAGATAGTGACAGTTATCAAATAACAATTCAAGAAGGTAATTTACAAAAGTGTTATAAGGGTCAAGGTAAATATCCATTGAATTACGGTGATTTTAAAAGGCTAATAGGAGAAATAAGCGGTGCTAGAATATAATTTTGAGGGAAAAAATATATTTAATCCCATAGATAATAGAATGCAAGAGGTCATTGACACTTTTGTAGAATTTTATGGTGAAGAATATAGAAATCATATATCGTCACAATTGAACAATGCTAAAATCCTTTTTTTAGGGCAAGTTGGCTACTACGGCAAAAATGCGTTATCTAAAACAATTGAGTGTTGTTTTTTAAATAAACAAAATGAAATAATTAAGAAACTTTTAAATAAAAATAATATTACCGATATAGATCCATTACAATTTAATTATTCACTATCTACATTTAATATTTATGGTACTAACGACAAGTACGATGTAACAACATTAATGGAAGGACTTGGTTTTTTTAAACAAGCCAAAACTCTTGAAGAAAAAGATGAAATCTATCAAGATATCATGCATGATTCTCAAGCTTATGGCAGGTTTATAGAAAAAGTATATAAACTAAAAAAGGCCCAACAACAAATTGATGATAAAAAGAACAAAACAATTAGCAAGTTACCCCTCTATTTAAAATCCATTTCATCTTTTAATGATCTAAAAAATCAATATAACAATAGCATTAAACAACTTTTAATTGACTATGGCAAAAACCATAATTTGAAATTAAATACCAACATACAACTTTATGAACTAGAAAATACAATCGATGCTATTTTAAGTAAGAACCCTTTTAGATATGTCAACTTGAACAATGTAAAGAACTTACTGGATTTTTTAGGAATTGAATACCAGCGCAATGATAAAGACTATGAAAAAATTTTAAAAAATGAAAAATTAAAAAATATTTTAAGTGATCAAGGTTTTTATGAAAACTTTAATAGACTTAAAATAGAACGATATACAAAGGAAATAGAAAATAATGTATTTTTTGAAGATTTTATAGATAATTTAATAAAAAATAATAATCTATACAATGTTAATAAAATTGTAGATTCAGTTGTCAACTTTATTTTTTCAAATTCAAATGCCGGATATGTACAAATGGTATCAGAAGGCGAAAAATCATACAATCTATGTGTATTGCCACAGGCGTTTGACTTAAATGATGCATTGCTTTTGCACGAATTTACCCATATAGTAGAAACTGACTTTTATAGAGATGAGAATGGAGAATTGAATTACAAAGTTGGCTTTATTGAAGCTACATTAAAAGAAACAAAAGAAAACTATGATGTTAAGGAAATGGTAAAAAATAAGCTACAAAACAGCATTGAAGATGATAATGAAGAAAATCAAATTGATGAGGATGAAATCAACACATATTTCAATGAGGTTGTAACTGATTATTTGGCTTGCAAAATATACAATATATTTAGAGAAAAAAATCGTCCAATTGGACTAATAGAAGGACAATTCCTATCTTCATATAGTTTAGCATTCCCTTTAATTCAGGGATTTCTGGAGGATAATCTAGAAGAGATAAAGGCATGTAGAATATCTAGTGATGCGAATGCGTTCAGAAAACTTATAGGAGAAGATTGTTATAGAAAAATAGCAATAAACCTATATAAATTCAAACAGATCATAAACAAAAACAATTTTTCTAATATGGATATTTTAAAAAATATTGCAAGAAAAACCAATTTAGATACCAACAATCTATATGACTGCTTTAAATATAATTGTGATTGGACTGAAGATGAAAAAACAATAATAAATATTTATAAGGCAATTGATGAAGTAAGGAAAATCGTCAAATTGCGCAAAAATTTTGACCAAGACATGAAAAATAAAAGAAACTCTCATATAAGTTTTTCCAACAATAATGAAAGATGTTAAATTTAATAATAAAAAAGCAGATATTTATTATTTATCTGCCTTTTTTGATTATATATTAAGCAATCTTAATATATGTCCGCTTACAATCATAAGCACTAAGTCAACGATCCAAATAATGTTCCAGCCAAGCAGTATTCTTAACAAGCCTGCAACGATCTTGCCTTCCATAATTCTTGTAACCGCTCCGCAAATAAAAGCAGTGATAGGAATAATTGCAAGAATTATGCTGACAAGTCTAGACAATCCAAAATAATCGTTTTTCTTTGCCATACCATTAAACCTCCTACAAATATTATATTACAATCTTTTTAAAAATCCTATCGATTTTTGACTTTTTTTAATTTTTTATTGATATATTAAATAGAGCGAAAAAAATTTAGTATTAATATCAATGATTGTTAGATTAGTAGAAAGTAAATATTCTTTTATGCCTTAATAAAATATAAAATTTAACAATCTATACTTTCATTTTCACCATATCTTATTTAGTTTTTTATCTTCTCCCATGGAAACTCATTGCGACCGAAATGTCCGTAGCAGGCAGTTTGTTTGTATATCGGTTTTAATAAGTCAAGTTCGTTTATCATATTATCAATTGAAAAATCAAAATTTTGCTCGATATATGATTGTATCATCTCGATAGGAACGCGATTTGTATTAAAGCAATCGATATACATACTGATAGGCTTTTCCTTGCCAATAGCAAAACCTAATTGAATTTCACAGGTCCTTGCAAAACCATGCGCGACTATATTCTTGGCAACATAGCGTGCATAATATGCCCCAGACCTATCCACCTTTGTGGCGTTTTTGGAACTAAAGCATCCACCGCCAACCTTACCAACACCACCATAAGTGTCTACAACAATTTTGCGTCCTACACAGCCACTGTCGCCAAATGAGCCCCAGATAGTAAATTTGCCAGATGGATTGATAAGATAATCTATCTCATCTTGACAAAACTGCTGATATTCTTTTAAAACAGGCATGGCAACTTCACGCTTTATAATGTCATAGATTTCTTCATTTGAAAGTTTTTCACTATGTGATACACTTATGACGATTGTAACGATTTTTTTAGGTTCGCCATCATCATATTCAACAGAAACTTGACTTTTTGCATCAGCAAAGAAGTCATCACGACTTCGCCTAAACTCGTCATATCTTTTCATCAGTTTATGCGCAATCATAATAGAAAGTGGCATGAATTCCTTTGTATCACTGCAGGCATAGCCATAAATAATGCCTTGATCATTTGCACAAAGTTTTTCTTTCACCACCGCCCTATTAATATCAGGGCTTTGAATACTAATCTCTTTTATAATTTTAAAATCATTTTTGTAGCCAATATCTTTTAGCACATCGCGTGCAATCTTGTCATAATCGATGCTAGCCTTAGTAGTCGCTTCACCATAAATAAACAACTTATCATTTTTAATTGCACACTCCACTGCCATTTGACTGTCTTTATCCTGTCTTAAAGCTTCATCCAAAAAGGCATCTGCAATACAATCACAGGTTTTGTCTGGATGTCCAATATTAACACTTTCACTTGTAACTATTCGCTTCATAATTTCTCCTTTTAATAAACGAGGCGATCAACTTTATCTACAAAAAGCCAGCATTGCGTTGAAAGTCGAAACAATTTATTATCTTCTGTAACTGCATAATGAAAAGATTTTTCATCGCTTTTTAAAGTAATGGTTTTCCCGTTGCCAAATCTATAACCATTTTCTATTGCTTGTTGTAAAAAATCATCAACTCTATCATCGACCTTTACAAAAACAATGCCTTTACGTTTAATATTAAAATCAAATTTTTTCATTTTCACTCCTTTTAAATCCATAAAAAGAGTGGTATAAATAAAACCCATCGCAATCGATGGGCTCAATTTAATTTCTTCCATCGATTCAGCCTTTAGCACCTTGATTCTTTTTCAGGTTGCTGTGTGGTCAAAGGGGCTGTCCCTCACACACTCTCTATGGATAATGATATATTAGCATACTTTTTCTTTTTTTCAAAGTAAATTCGCCAATATGTTAACATTATATGTTAAATAAATTTTCTTGCAACTATAAATTGCCTTCAATCAATTTTTTAGTGTCTTCCACCTTTTGATGTCGTGGATACTTAAGCCAATATTAGAATAAGGTAAACTTTGCTCTAATAAAGCCATTTGACTATAAAAGTAATCTCTGCCTTCTTGAATAAAAGTAACGATGTCTTCTTCTCCGCCTGTTTCTGCGCCTAAGAATATATGCTTGTCTAAAGAGTGTGCATATTCAATTTCTTCACTTGCAACTGACAACATTCCACTTGCGCTATCGCGATAACTCATCACAAATACTCGGTTTGCATAGTCTATGACAAATTTATATGCCTGTTTGGTGTTCCCTTGAAATGTTATTTCATCTTCAAGCCAAAAAGGAATATCAAAGTCAAATTTAATGTCACTATTCTCAGTTGTCGCTCTATAGACAAACTCGATATAATCTGTTATCAATTCCTGCCTGCGCGAGTCAAAATCAGGATGCTGATGAGGCTCAACATCGACATGTATTCCTGCAAACTGATAGGATGGATGATTTGCTTGATAAATGCGATAATCGTCAATATACTCCTGAAAATCTTGATAATTTTCAATCCATCTATAGTCACCACAGAGTGCAAAGGTTTCAATTCCCTTATCTTTTGCTTTTGCTATGAATTCTGCACTGCTTTCAGTAAAACAGGTGTAATAGTATATCTCGTCTACTCCATTTTTAACTGCAAAGTCAAAATATTCATCATCTAGTCGATTATCCCACCACCATACACCGAGTTGCATAGATAGAGAAAGTTTGCTCTCTCCACAACCAACCATAGAGAGCGGAAAAAGCAGTACTATAAATAAAAACAAAAATATTATAACTATTTTCTTCATAGTATGATTATAACATAAAAATTAAGTTTTTGCATTTAAACAATAAAAATATTATCAACTAAATTATTTTAATGACAATTTAGAGCATTTTTTGAACGCGATTATAATATGAGTCTAAAATAATTTGACAATTGTTTTTGCGCTATGGTATATTAACTCTATAAAATGCAGGCATAATTTAGTGGTAAAATGTGTGCTTCCCAAGCATAATTCGCGGGTCCGATTCCCGTTGCCTGCTCCAAATTTAAAAAGGCTTTTTTAAAAAGGCTTTTTTATTACTGTAAGTTTATTTTGAATGCGTCTTTGTTTAACAAGGGTAAAGGCTAGTTTTTGCTGTAAGCAAAAAGTGAAAACAGGCGTTTTCACGCTGATTTTGGTAAACCAAAATCAGCACTTGCCTTTACTCTTTTTATACAATGACGCAAAGTTTCCTACTCAACAGTCACACTTTTTGCAAGATTTCGTGGCATATCAGGATTACATCCTCTTTTTATTGCTACAAAATATGCAAACTTTTGCATTGCAATAATGAGATTTACTATATCAAATTTTCCAGAACTTTTCAAATATAACACATCATCAAAACAATCTTCAAGCTCGCCTGCATCAACGCTTGAAAACAAAATTACCTTTCCACCTCTAGCGCGAATTTCTTCAGCAGAAGATGCGATCTTGGAAAGGGTTTTCGCTTGAGAACAAATCGCAATGCAGGTTGCAAATTTGTCGATCAAGGCAATTGAGCCGTGCTTAAGTTCACCAGATGGAAGGTCGAAAGCTGGCAAATATGAAATTTCTTTAAGTTTTAAAGCCCCTTCTCTTGCAAGAATGCTATCTTTGCCTTTGCCAATAAAGAAAAGTAGCCTTGATTTTAAATACTTTTTGGCAAAATGTTCGATATTTTTGGCTTCTATATTCTCAAAATCAATGTATTCCTTGATTTCTTTTACCAAATCTTCTATTTGACTGTTTCTATTTTTCAATAAAAAGGCAAGTATATATAGATGAAAAACTTGCGCGGTATAGGCTTTGGTCGAAGCCACCGCCCTTTCACAGCCAGCCGATAGATCAATATTAAAGTGTGACTTTCTTGCTATGCTTGAATGAACAACATTTGTAAGACTAAGACAGTATGCTTTTCTTTTCACACAAAAATCCATTGCTTTCAAAGTATCTTGCGTTTCTCCACTTTGAGAGATAAATATGCATAACGACTTTTCGTTTATATCATGGCTTTCATATTCAATCTCGCTTGCTAGTATACACTCGCTATTTAAGCCTGCATCTATAAAATATCCTTTTGCAATAAGTCCAGCATTATAGGCAGAACCACAGCCTATCAACACGACTTTTTCAAAGCCACACGGCAAGTTTTTAAAAATATTTTTAATTCCCCTCGCATTATAAAATTTTATTGCCTTTCGAAGAACACTTTTAGTTTCTCCTATTTCTTTTAACATAAAATGACTATATTTGCCAAGCCCTATAGCCTTTGACTTGAAACATTTTGTTACTTTTGGTCTATCAATTTTTTTATCATCTTGATAAATTTCAAGTTCGTTTAGACTAACCTTGCCATATTGTCCGTCTTCTAAAGTGATAAAACTATCGAAGATATCATTAAAGCAACTACTATCACTTGTCAGCATCACCTTCTCATCATCAAAAGCGATATAAAGCGGATTTTTATTCTTGGCAAAGTAAATATCATTGCAAGTTTTATCAAGCATTAGTAATGCATAACTGCCCGTCAGATTGTCTACAACAGATTTTACTTTTTTAATCGTCAACCCATGTTCGAACATTTTTGCGACAACTTCACTGTCAGTTTCGCCATAAAAAGACTTGCCTCTTTTAACAAGGTCATCTTTTAAAACATGAAAGTTTTCTATAATTCCATTGTGAACAAGGCAAATAGAGAGATCGTTATTGAAATGTGGGTGACAATTTTCTATACTGACTTTTCCATGTGTTGCCCATCTTGTGTGAGCAATACCAACACCTAAACTATCATTAAAAAATAATTTCTCTTTTAAAGAATCGACCTTCCCTATAGATTTATATGTAGTAAATTTTCCAGCTCGAAGAATTGTCATTCCTGCACAATCATAGCCTCTATACTCAAGTTTTTTGAGTCCGTCAAATAAGACTTTTTCAGGGGTTTTTCCAATGTAACCTATTATTCCGCACATATTTCATCCTTCCTTCTAAATATTTTATGCAGATAGATTATTGCTGGATAAAAAGAAATAGCAAAATTTGCAATATTTTCATAAAAGATACTATGAGCAAAATTTTTAACAAGAAAAAAGTCAAATTTATAAAAAAGCGATCTACATATATAGGGAAAAATGTCAAATTTGGCGAAAATGTCATTATAGAACCTAATAACTATATCGATGGCGATTGTTATATTGGAGATAATAGTCATCTATATCCTAACAATTATATAACCGATTGCAAAATAGGAAAAAACTGCACGCTTTTCTCAAGCCATCTTGAAAATAGCATAATAAAAGACGATGTCACAATAGGACCATTTGCAAGAATAAGACCTCATAGCATTGTTTATGACAAAGTTAAAATCGGCAATTTTGTAGAAATAAAAAACAGCATCATTAAAAGCGAGTGTAAAATAAGTCATCTTGCCTATGTTGGTGATTGCGATATGGGAGAAAAATGCAATATCGGCTGTGGGGTTATCTTTGCAAACTACAACGGCAAAACAAAGAGTCGAACGAGGGTTGGCAATCATGTATTTATAGGATCAAATTGCAACATTATAGCACCTGTCGTCATTGAAAGTAATAGTTATATTTGTGCAGGAACAACGGTGACTGATAAGGTTGCCGATGGTGACTTTGTAATTGGCAGAGTAAGACAAGAAAACAAGGCAAAGCGTGCTAAAAAATATTGGTAAAAATTAAAAATCCGTTATTTATACTTTTTAGCATTTAAACAACCCGCTTTTTTACGCAAAAAACGCGAAAATTGTAAATATTGATTATTTTATAGAAAAAGGAGTTTTTATGGGAATGTATTTTGGCACAGATGGTATTCGAGGCAGGTATTATCAGGAGCTATCTCCAAATCTAGCCTTTAAAACAGGAAACGCACTTGCAAAATTTTGTTTTGGCAAAAAGGTTGTTATTGGAAAAGACACCAGGCTTTCAAGTGACGTGATTGCCATGAGCATGGCTAATGGACTTATGAGTGGCGGTGTCGATGTTGTCTTTGTCGGAGTCTGTCCTACCCCTTGCGTTGCCTTCTTGACAAAGGAGATTGGCTGTGACTATGGAGTTATGATAAGTGCAAGTCACAATCCACCTATTTACAATGGTATCAAAATATTTGATCGGTTTGGCTTTAAAATTGATGACGAATTTGAAAAATTGCTTGAACAAAACATGACAATATTTAAATTTGAAGATAATGATTTTGTAGGTCACTTTTTCTATAAGACTAGACTTGTCAAAAAATATGTGGAACACTTGCTTCAAACAATTCCTTCGCTTGAAGGTTTGACAGTCGCAATGGATCTTGCAAATGGTGCTAATTACAAAATAGCAAAGACTGCTTTTAATGCACTAGGTGCAAAGGTTGTAAGCATAAATGATAGTGGCAACGGCAAATTGATTAATGAAAATTGCGGAGCCCTTTATCCAGATCGCATCTGCAAATTGACAGTAGAAAGTGGTGCACAAATTGGCATCACGCTTGATGGTGATGCAGACAGAATTTTGGTTTGTGATGAAAATGGTACTCTCTATGATGGAGATAAAATATTATACATCCTTGCCTCACATTATGGATATGACAGAATAGTAGGCACAACCATGTCAAATAAGGGTTTTGAAAACGCACTTAAAGAAAAAGGGATATCACTTTTAAGAGCGGATGTCGGCGATAAATATGTGATCGAAAAGATGAGAGAATTCGATATAAAACTTGGTGGCGAGCCATCGGGACACATCATTTTGAAAGATTTTTCATCGACAGGTGATGGACTCCTTTGTGGACTTAAACTTGCATCTATCATACATGAAAATAATAAAAAACTTGCAGATATTATAGATTTCACGCCTTATCCACAAGTCAATATCAATGTTGTCGTAACAGATAAATTTAGAATTTTAAATAATGAAGGGCTTACCGAACTTCAACTTAAACTGCAAAAAGAATTTGGTAAAAATGGACGCGTTATTGTAAGAGCAAGTGGTACAGAACCTAAAATTCGTATAATGTGTGAACATATAAAACAAAATATTGCACAAAAAAGTGCTGAAAAAATAAAGGACTTTATAGAAAATATAGATAATTAAATAAAAAATAAAAATGATTTTTTAAATATAAAAAAATTAAAAAATAATAAAAATAATTATAATTAAATTAATTAAATAAAAATTTAAAAAATAATTAATTTATTTTAATAAAAAAAATTATTTTAATATAAAAATCTACTAGAAGAAAAATCTAGTAGATTTTTTTAATTTTGCGATTTTTTATAATGGCAAATCTTTCTTGTCAAATCTAAATACGCCGATAATGAAAGTCACGATACCTATTCCAAGTAGAATTGCAAACTTCCATAGATAAGCAAGTGTACCATTCATAATAGAAACGGTATCAAAGAATGTGATAATGGATAGATAGTTAAAGAAATCCATTGCACCTATTCTCATAGCCGATGGCACAACTGACGAGCCAAATAGACCAAGTATTGTACATACCAAACAGAAGATTGTAAGACCGCCACCTATCGACATTGAATACTTTGTGCGATTGAAAAGTGATGAGCACATAAAGCAATAACCAGCAATTGCAAACATTGTAAGGAATGCACCTAGATTGAACAGTAAAATCTCGGCATAGTTGATTGCAAAATTGTTTCCACCAACCACAAATACCGAAACGACACTCACGCAAGTGAGAAGCAAGAACATTGCAAGTAATGACAAAATAAGATAAGTCATTTGAGTGACTGTAACTGTTCTTCGCTTAGTTGGTGTCGAAAGTACATAAGCCATAGAGCCTGAATCTACCTGCCCTGCAAGCAGTCCATTTGCAACCATGATGACAAATACCATAGGAAGCAAAAGTCCTGCAATTCTATAGAATATTGAGCCTATAATAAGACCATATATATCCATATTGCCAAGTTCATTTAATGCGAGTTGGACATTGGCAGGCATTTGGTCAGAAATTGATGATGTTGCCTGAGCAATTGCGAGCTTTTCTATTTCTTCTTGTGTATAATCTAGTCCACTTTCACTATACTCATCATAGACGAGTTGATATGTGCTGATTGCTGTGTTTGCAATGACTTTGATTGAAACTGCAAACTGCTGAATTTCGTCTTCGGTTTCATAACCATAGTCACCAGCCATCCCCTTTGCATTTTCCTTCATCATATTAGTGATATAGTCTTGTGCTTGAGCGTGATAGCTTTTTGCATCAGTTGCAAGTGACTCATTGTTTGTATCACTAGCCCATGCCAAAGCATCTTTTGCGATGGCCCTAGCAGATAATGCAGAAGCAAGTGCTTCTTCTTCGCTTTTGCCATCAAGCAAGTACTGATTGTATGCTTGCGACTCAACATTGTCAAGATACCATGCGTCTATGATATCGCTTGCAGTGATTTGCTCTCCCGCTAAAGTAGTATTACTATAAGTCGTTAAGAACTGATTAAACATGGCAATAAATGTGGTTTCGTCAATGCCCATTTGAGTAAGTATAGAACTGATTGTTTCATCTTGAGCCATGCCATTTACAACTTGATCTATCACTTGACCTCGGACTGCAGGATCATTTGTGTCAGCACCTGCTTGCCCTGCCTCTGTCAATGCAATATTAAATTGCATTATAGCCATGTTTAGTCCTAAATCAAGCAAATTTAGTTGTTGATTTGTTTCCACCGTTGTATTGTATAGGTTATACCCATCTACTGCATTACTTTTAAGTTCTGCCTCCTGGTTTGCTTGCACAAAGATGTTTTTAAGGGAATCACGAATATTGTTTATGCCAAGGTTGCCAAGCACGATGATGACAATAGCAAGCATTGCACAAGTTGCCACAGTCACTGCAACCCATTTGATCCAATTAGCCTTACATGTCTGTTTAAATAATGCTTTACTGAACATCTTCTTCCCTCCTTTTTTCTTTTTTCTCTCGTTTTATCTGTTTTTTTGCTCTCTTTCTATCTTTTCTTGTCACTTCTTCTTTATAAACATAGTCATCTCCTTGCATTGCCAGCACCTGCCTAAAATGTCTTTCAAGATTGTTTTTGACTTCGCTTATAAATTTCAAATTGTAATTCTTTAAATCATTGAAGAGTTTATTTAATCTTTTTTCTTCGATTTTTATTGTGACTTGATTATATTTGTCTTGAAATCTAATAAATTCATATTTGAGTTTTTTAAACTTTTGATAATCATCAGGGCTTTTAAATTCGATTTTATACATTCGATAAGTCGGATTTTTAAGTTTTTCAATATCGGCTATGTCAATTATCTTACCATTTAAGATAAGTGCCACACGATCGCAAGTTATCTCAAGTTCGTCAAACATTTGGCTTGACATAAGAATAGTTTTGCCTTTCTGCTTTTCTTCTAAGATTATATCTAGGAATACCTCTCGCATGAGCGGATCAAGTCCTGTTGTTGGCTCATCTAGAATAAGAATATCCTTATTTGCCATAAGTGCTGCAACGATGGCTGTCTTTTGCTTCATGCCCTTGCTCATTCTCTTTAAATTTGCAGAAGTGTCAAGTTGCAGTCTTGAAATAAGCTCATTTGCATAGGTCATGTCTTGGAGTTTTAATAATTCGGCTTGACTTTTAAGAAAAAGTGTACCTGTATTAAGATCTGGAAAAGCAATTTCTCCCGGAATATATGAAACATACTTTTTGATTTCACTGCTATCTTTCCATGCATCAAGTCCGAGCACTTCGACACTTCCTTCTCTAGCCTTCAAAAAGCCCATGATATGACGAATAGTGGTCGTCTTGCCACTTCCGTTTGTACCGACAAAACCAAAGACCTCGCCTTTATTGATAGTGAAACTTATGTCGAAAATTCCTCTGCCATTACCATAATCTTTAGTTAAATTTTCGACTTTTATTATCTCTTTTTTCTCGCTGTATAAATCGATTTCTTTTTTATTTTCTTTATCTTCGCTTACTGGCTCCTCTTTAGCACTTTGCACATCTTTATCATTTTCAAGATTACTTGTTTTTGCTTTTTCTACTTTTTTTGCTTGTTTTTTAGGTTGTTTACGCATGGATTTTGTTTTCTTTTCATCTTTTTTATCTTGATCATCTTCCATTTCTTTGATATGTATATCTAAAGTCACCTCTTTATCTTTGATTATTTCTTCTTCCATACAATACCTCCAAAATCTTTCTTTTCTCTATAGAACTGCATGAAATAGTCTTCAAGAGTAAACTTGACTTGTACAAAAGAAGTAATGTTGTAATTTGCTAGCATTGCAGAAAGGCTATTTATATCCTTATCATTTACTGCCACAACACAAAGGTTTTCCTTTTGATCTATATGCTTAAGTGATATACGCTTGATATTTTCTAGATTTTTTCTTGCTCTAGGAAGTTTTGAAGCGAAATCCTCTAAATCTTTTTTAAACTTAAATTTTACAATAAAATTTTTGTTTTCGTTATGAGTAATCTTGCTTGTATCAAACATGGAAACAATTTTGCCATCTTTAATAATAGCAATACGATCGCAAGTTGCCTCAACCTCATTAAACATGTGCGATGAAAGAAGAATTGTCTTTCCGCGTTTTTTCTCTTCCTTAATGAAATCTATAAATACCTGTTGCATAACAGGATCAAGTCCACTTGTAGGCTCATCTAAGATTAAAATATCAGGGTCTGCCATAAATGCAACGACAATGGCAAGTTTACGCTTATCGCCTAGGCTCATCTTCTTTGTTTCGCCTGCAGGATCAAGTTTAAATCTTTCAAGAAGCATTTTGAGACGCTCCTTGTTATGTACATGCTTTAAATCTTCCATCATGTGAATAAATTCCCAGCCTGTCAACCCTTCAGGCAGTGCAATTTCTCCGGGCAAATATCCAACATACTTAAGAAGTTTATAATATTCCTTAAAGGATTCCATGCCGAGTACACGGGTCTGACCGCTCTGGGCCTTAGAGAACCCCATGATATGACGGATTGTTGTACTTTTGCCTGCACCGTTTGGCCCTAAGAAACCAAAAACTTCGCCCTTATCAACAGAAAAAGTGACATCAAAAACGCCACGGCCATGTCCATAGTCCTGTGTGAGATTTTCAACTTCTATCACTTTCTCTTGATTTTCCAATGCTTACTCCTTTAATTTCTAACTTATAAAAATTAATGGCGTTTATTATCTATATATTAAGTATAAACATTAAAATTGCAAAAATCAATCAAAAAATACTTTTTCTAAATTTTTTTCGTCTTTTAATTTTATCTATAAATTAAGAAATAAAAATTAGTTCTTATATGAGAGAAAATAATTTAAAAATTTTATTTTTTCGACATTATTTTTAAAAAAACTCTTTAAATCAAGAGTTTTTAATATAACAAAGTTTGAATAAAGATGATAGCATAGATAAATTTGTTAAAATCTTCAAAAAGTGTTTCTATTCTTGTACTTTTAAGAAGACTATTGCCATCAAGCATCACATCAAGATCTGCAAGTCGATCGCTGACAATAGAGGAATTGTTGATATTTTCAAACTCCTTTTCAAGATCTCCAATCGCCTTTCCATAGTCGGCAAGAAAAAGCTCACCATCAAGATCGACAAGCGAAATCTTTATATAATCATTGTCTGCGAGAAATATTAAAGGAAGCTCAATATCAAGTCTTTCTTCATTGACTTTTTCTCCTTTAATTTTTTCATCTTTAAAAAGCTTAAAAGCTTGATCTATAAGTGACATAATTTATCTCCAAATTTTTGATTTATTTCTTTTTATTCCTTAAACGCGTCATCAGCCTTTGGTTTATTGTTTTTTGTATACTCATGCGTGTTTACTTTTTTCATACTCGTCTTCTCAATTCCAGCAATCTCATTGAAAACCTTATCGGCAATCTCTATCTCAATATGTGACAGGATTTCGAGTTGGCGTGGATTTATGGTAATTTTTCTTTTGTCATAGATAAATTGCAAAAAATTGATGGCCTTTATAAGTTTTGTAAAAATCTTATTTTCAGTAGGTTCGATGGCGAATTCAGATTGAGAATAGAGTTCGTTAAAATTACTTATCGTTTCACCAATAAATTCACTATCCGCGATTGACAATTTACCGTTTTTGGATTCGCTTTCCATAAAGTTTTTTAAAATTTTTTCAATTGGCACTGATATATATTGATTGCGTTGTTTAAAATAGATAAATGGCATATTATAATCATCGTTACCAAACTTGCATAAATTATCGACTTCCTCTGCAGATAATCTATCAATCTCTATTAGATAATTAACAAGATGTTGACAGTCAATTGCATTACATCTGCCACTTTGCCATCTTTCAACTTTTTCACTATTCTTACTCTTTTTTAAGCAAAGCAGATCATCGTCTGCATTTTGGAAATGAAAATGCGGACTTGTGGCCACCTCGCCATAAACTCCTCGCCTTTTGTCACCATAATAATAGGTGTTGTGATGATTAAATGCTGAAGAGTCATATCTCATAACACAATGAGCTTTTTGATAAGTGCCATCAAGTAGAACATAGAGAGATATAGAAAGCGCCCTATTATATAGATTTGGTTTAAATATCCCGCGATCTTTTTCTTCTTGACTTTTGCCTTGATTATAAATGCTTATAAGTTTTTCAGAAAGAGGTTTGTATTGTACATTCACAATTTTACCATAGGCGATATGTTGTGACGCGTCAGTAAAGAAAGAGCAATCATTAAAGTGCTTTTCGCCCTTATGTGTTTTAGATAATTTAAAATTATAGTTATTTTCAAATCTGTATAAAGGCGAAGAAGGGCTTTCGCCATTTGTTAAAATAGCTTTTTTTACAGATTGTAATATGATCTTATAATCCCTTCTAGAAAGAGTAAAAGGACTCCTTTTCCATGTCCACTTCAAAAATTCACTTGGAAAATTTTCGCTGTCAATTTCGCTCAAATCATAGGCAAAAATATTAGATCTCACAGCATCAGGATTATATTTCGAAAGATTGTTTTCTACCAATCTAAGAATTTCAGCCTTTGCTTTAAATGGGTCGTTATAAATTGCAGAAAAAGCTCTTTCAAGGCGACCAAGTGAATAGGAACCATGTTTACGCAAAAGATAAGCTTCTACCTCGCTTGATAAACCACCTTTTTTGTCAGAATTTCTTGCCATAACTTTCTCCTTTGCGTGCTTCAAAATATTCAGTTTTTATCTATATATCAAATATAACATATTTAAAGTGTCTTTGCAATAGTTTATATAAATTATTTGTATTTATTGAATGTTGTAGAAATAATTCATTCTAGCCATTGCAATATTTTTTATTTTTAAAATTTATCTTTAAAACTGTAATTTTTATATACTTTTTTATCTTGTCAGACTCTTCCATTTCTTCAAGTTTTCCTTTAAATAGGTAAAACTTGTTTCAAAGACATCTCCGTCAAGTAGATCACAATCTGCAATCTTTAAGGTTTCAAGTGGCGGGCGACTTCCACCTGCCGATAAAAATTTGTAATAATTTTCAACTGCTCCTTCTTCGCCCTTCAAAATCTTGCTTGCAAAATTGATTGCACAAATCATACCTGTTGCATACTTATACACATAAAAAGCAGTGAAAAAATGTGGTATTCTTGCCCATTCGTACTTAATTTCCGGAATGAGTTTAACCTTACCAAAATATTTTTTATTTAGATCATAATATATATTGCATAGGATATCCTTTGTAAGTGGCTCCTTTTTCTCAATAGTTGCATGTACAATCTCTTCAAAGCGTGCAAACATTGTTTGCCTAAATATTGTGCCTTTGACTTCGTCAAATAACTTATTGTAAAGAGCAATCTTTTCGTCCTTAGACTTCGATGATTTTAGTAGATAATTCAAAAGGAGCATTTCGTTTGTGGTAGAGGCAATCTCAGCCAAAAATATTGGATAGTCGGATTTTTGATAGACCTGCGTTTTGTCAGAAAAATATGAGTGCATAGCATGCCCGAGTTCATGTGCAAGTGTAAAGACATCATCAAGAGTGCCTTCAAAATTTGCAAGCACATAAGGGTTATAACCATAGAAGGAAGTTTGATATGCCCCCGACCTTTTATCCTTGTTTGGATAAACATCAATCCACCTTTCGTTTTTCGCTCGTCTAAGTAGACTTACATATTCTTCGCCAAGTGGAGATAATGCACTCACAATAAGAGTCATAGCCTGATCGTAAGTATATTTTTTCTCGCTTTTGCCAAGCGTTGCCATGTGGTCATAGATATAGAAATCTTTAAGGTTTAAAAGCTTCTTTTTTATTTTGAAATAAGAAAAAAGAACATTCAAATTTGCCTCTACCTGCTCTATAAGTCTGTCATATACCTTGCCATTGATTTCTTCGTTATATAACGCACTCTCAAGTGCTGATGGATATTTTCTGATTTTGGCAAAATAGCAGTTTAATTTCACTTCGCTGATATAGTTACTTGATAAAGTATTGATAAATTTTCCAAAAGTGCCATTCAAATTTTTAAATGCCATTTCGCGAAGTTTTCTATCTTTGCTTCTTGCAAAGCTTGCAAAATTTGATTGCGTCAGCGTATATTTCTTGCCCTTGCTATCTGTGACCTGACCGTAGTCAAAATCAACATCACTCATATTGCGCATGTTGGAGCTATATCCATCCAAAAAGTCCATTCCCGATAAAAATTTTTCTTCTTCTTTGGAAAGATTGTGCTTTTTGTGACGCTTAATTGATTGGAAATAACGAGAATAGTCTTTAAATTTTTCATCTTTTAAAATGTCATTTAATAGACTATCTGGCAACTTGTGAAGTTCAGTTTGAAGAAATGAAGTTTGGTATGAAAAATCACTGAAAAATTGTGACAATCTTTCATTTAATTCGTTTATTCGATCGTTTGACAACTCTTCATCGCCACGAAGTTGAATGTATAAAGCAATTGGAACAGCCTTCATATCAAATTCATAGTCAAGTTGCAGGAATTTCCAAATATTTTCTTTGGTGTTTAATTTGCCAATAAATGCCTTAAATTTTTCTAGATAAGGCTTAAGATTTTCCAGCCTTTCCAAAAATTCTTTTTCACTTTTGCATAATGGCGACAAATCCCATTTAAACTTCTCATCAATTTGATTTCTCTTTTTCATAATAACCCCTATAAATCAATTATACATTCTTTTAACAAAAATTAATCATAATTTAAGCAATTTTTTAAAAATAATTTTAAGTATTATTTGATAAGGTATGTCATAAAAACAACAACCTTCCATTACTCATATTGAATAAAAAAATCCCTTAGCAGAATGAAATGAACCCCAAATTGCTAACGGATTTTTTAAAAAGTAAATTCTCTCTTTTATTACCTTAAGAAATATTTGTCAAGATAAAATTTGTCGAATGGATTACCAGACGGCGCTATCGCAAAGGTCATTTTTTGTTTAGTGACAGGATGAGTAAACTCTATGCGCCCTGCCCATAGTGCCAAATTTTTGGTAGATGTGCTTTTATTTAAACCATACTTATTGTCGCCATAGATGGCACAGCCAATCGACGCAAGTTGCACTCGAATTTGATGTGATCTGCCAGTGATTAATTTAACTTCAAGCAGTGCAAGTTCCCCTTCCGTTTGAAGCACTTTGTAATGTAAGACTGCTTTTTTTGCACCCTTTTCAAGTGGTGGCACAA
>CALVNK010000020.1 GCA_944349615.1 uncultured Clostridia bacterium | reverse complement strand
CTAGATCAACACTTAAAATGAGTTCGGCAACAAAAAGCGGATAGCCGTTTTCAAATTTAGTATTTATGATAACCTTCTTATCAGCCACGCGATATCCCATGTTCACTAATTGATCATCTTTTTCTATATCTTCTATATTGATAATCTGGTGCTTAGATTTAGGGTTTAAAATATTCATGCCATTTAACATATCAACATCGAGTTTGGCAACCATCTTTCCATTTTTTAAAAGAATAGCATCTCCGTTATTTTCAATTTCCATCTTTGCAGAGCCACTTGAAGACGCTTGTGCACTAGTATCCGAACTGCCACTAGAACTTTCACCGCCACCTTGTGCGCCACTTTCGCCTGATGAACCGCCTTGTGAAGAAGGGCTCTCCTTAAGTTTAAGGCTACCTATGATAGATGAATGTGTTCTACCAAAATATCCTTTATAAAACGCTTCGAGTGATGTATCAGAGATATATAAATTTTCAGCATTATAATTTATCACTTGCTCAAGTTTTAGTCCAGTCTTAGAAACTAGGCTATCATTTGCCTGCAAAAGTTCTTTTGCGCTTTTATCTGTACTGATAAAAACTGTATTTTCTGGAAGTGATGCAATACGAGAAATATAGTCAATACTCTTGCAAATATCATCTTCAAGCATGCTTTCGCTGACAACTGTTGTCTTTGCGTGTGCAAGTCCAATTCTTCGTCCCATTGCAATTTGTGCATTATAAATTGCTTCTCCAAGCGATTGACCTTTGCCACTGATAAGAGAAGTTTGTTCTTTATATGACTGGTTGGCAGTTGGAATAAAAGTCAATAGTGAAACTTCATATTCAGTGGTTTTATCAATGCCAACTGCAATAACAATTCCCCTTTCTTTGTTTTCACCTGGTGAGAATAGTGCAAGTGGAGTAAAAAATATAAGTATTATGACAAGTATTAAAATCATAGGATGAGTTGTGAAATATTTAATCTTTGATTTCATATTCTCCCCCTTTTAACCCACTTTGATTGTTTAACGTGCTTGCTTTTTCGCTTAAAGAGTTTTCTTTTTGCTTGTCACCATGTTCCGAACCAGCCTGATCTTGATTTGACAAGGCAACATTGCTTTCATCACTTGACAAGTTTGTATTTTGATTGCTTTTTGAAATTTCGTCTTGAGAAATATAGACATTTTCGCAATTTTTTTTAACTTTTCGCATATCTATTAGGTAAATTATTAAAATTAAAATAGGCAAAGTATAATTTACCACTATTGCAAGAATAGGAAGATAGTGGCTTGTAAATGCGACCATGATTTCAAATTTTCCTATAAAAATATAGTAAAGCAAGCCGAAAATAATATCAAAAGTTATAGTCGCATAAAACTTTTTGAGAAGTGGAAAAATGCCACGAATGCTCTCGCAAAATCCATAGCAAAATATCTCCAGTTGAAAGAGAGTGATAAATAGTATAGTAAGCATGGCAATTATATCAAGCCTACCGACTGCGTTGAATTCAACTGAAAAGACAAGAAGATCGGCAAGAGCATTGTTGTGCATAAAGGCTGTTACTTGATATTTGCTGTAAAAAAGAAAGAAAAGTAAAAGCATTAAAATTATACCACTAAAAGCATATTTATATATCCTTTTAAAATCTCCCCTTTTAAATTCAATCTTATCTATAATGAGAAGTAAAAATATATAGTCACCAAATGCAAAAATGTGTCTATAACATGAGCCTAATAAATCTTTGACTGGAGCCACAAAGAAATATGGCATACTGATTGGCGTAAAAAGTGAAAATGCAAGGCAAGCAATAAAGCCTGTCAAAATTATTCCAATAAAGAGTTCCATTGTCCTTGAAAAGCCACGCACACCACACATGACTGCATGATTTATAACAGGCAAACATGAAATTAATGCTATCCAAATAAGATCTTGTATATATATTTGATGTTTAAAATATACATAGGTTACACTAAACACTAAAAGAGCCTTAAACATGAAAAAAACAAGCAAGATAAGATAGATGAATTTTGTCAAAATCTTTCCAATTTTATTTTGCAAAATATCATATAGTTTAGTTGTTGGATAAATTGTTTTCAGTTTAAAAATCAAAGTTAGCACAAGAAGATCGATCGCAAAGAGAAATAGAATTATCCATAACGAGTCCGCTTTGGAAGTTTCGTACATAAGCGAAGGCAAAAGCAAAATTTTGTTTGCGAAAATACAAAGAATCATCAAGACACCAACCTGTCTTATTGAAATCGTATCTTTCATGACCGCTCCTTTTTATTTGGACTAAAGGATTTGGGCAGTCCCTTCATCTTTGTTACAGGCTCTGTAAAAATTCCATCCTTTAAGTCGCTTGCAATCCTTGGCGAATAAGGGGCAAGATAAGGCGTGCCAAAACTGTCTATAACATTGAGATAATTGATGATATACACAATTCCTGCAACTAAGCCTGTAAGTCCTAGTGAACCACCTAAAATAATGAATAAAAACTGCAATACTGTGATTTGTGAAGATTCTTCTGGTATTGTATAGAGAGCGATCTTTGCAAGCGCGACAATTATAACCCCCGGTGGAGAGATTAGTCCCGCTTTAACTCCCGTATCACCTAAAATCAATGCGCCGACTACACTTGTTGCAAGTCCTAGATAACTTGGCAGACGCAAGGAAACTTCATATAGTATTTGAAACAGCAGAAATATAAACAAGATCTCTAAAAAAGGAGTAAAAGGCAGACCTTGAGTGGTGTCCGCAATTGTAATTAAAAAATTTAGTGGCAAAATACTGTAATGAAATAACTCAAGTGCTAGATAAAAGCCAGGAGCGACAACCGCAATCAATATTCCTAAAAGTCTTATCGCCCGCACGAAAGAAGAATAGTGATGATTGGTATAGTAATCGTTGCTATTTTGCAAGTCTTCAATAAATACAAATGGCACTGTCAATACAATTGGCGAATTGTCAACAATTATTGCCACTCGTCCTTCCAACAATTTAGATGCGACAATGTCTGGTTTTTCACTGTTGCCAATCTGTTTAAAAAGTGAATTCGGTCTATCTTCCAAAAAACTCAATATGTAATAGGAGTCAATTATACCATCAATTTTAATTTGCGAAATTTTTTCTTTAACTTTCTTTATGATCTTTTTATTTGCCACTCCCTCGAGATATGTAATGCATACCTTTGTTTGAGTTTCGCTTCCTACTTTTACAACATCAAGGACAAGATTTTCACTCTTTATTCGCCTGCGCAAAAGTGTTATATTGGTCTGCAAGTCTTCCACAAAGCCTTCTCGTGGACCTTGTATAACTGGAGAAGTTGGTGGCTCTGAGGGCGTACGAGTAGGAAATTTCAAAAGGTCGACAGCAAGTATTTGTTTTGAAAAATCGGTCAAGACAATTACTTTGCCATCCAATATATCTTTGACCATATTTTCTTTTTGCGTGATTTTCACATCTGCACATTTGATTATATTTTTTAAATTATTAAAATCTTCTATCTGCTTCACAGTTTGCATAGGCAAATAGATTGCCTCTGAAAGTAGCGACTGATCAATTATGCTCTTTAGATAAATAAGTCCTATCTTTTTATCCTGTTTTTGATAAATTCTATAGGCAAAATCAACACAATTATTAAATTTTTGCTTCAAAAGTTGTATTTGCTTTTCTATATTAAAATAAGACATACTCCCTCTTTTTGAAAGTAGTATGTCTAATTAAAACAATTTTTATAACTATTTATATCTTAAAATCTGTATGACCTGTCAAATTTTAATTTAAAGATTGATACAACAATCAAATTTCTATTCGTCAGCAATAGTAAGATAGGAGTATGAACTTGAATTATTAAATTGATTTGTGCCTTCTGCCCTTATACCTATTATAGAAAAATCATTGAATATGGAAAGAGATATGCTGTAAATATAAACTCCGTTTTCTTCTTCCACTTCAAAATTGCTTGTAGAATAACTTGTACCATTTACACTAACTGTTGCACTAGAAATTAAATCTACATTTTGACACTCTAAAATTTTATTTTCGCTGTCAAAGGAAAGTTCTGTAAAATCTGAAAGGGTCTTATTATAAATAAATGCAAAACTATCAACTTCAATAGGGCTTTGATAAGCATTTGAATTAGAAACAGGGAAAATTCGCGCCTGATAGCTGTCGCCTAATATTCCATTAAAATCAAACTCATTTTCTTCAACAAAGAGTGTATAACTATTATAAACACCTTGTAATATTAAGTTGTATCCACTTGCGTTTTCAACCTTCTGCCACGAAAGAATTTGATTTTCGCTGTCATATATCCCTTGCGTTTGACCAAGATAGGAAAAAGCAGTCCAAGTTATACTTTCACTTTTTGCACTATTGTTGCCAGTATTTTCACTTATATATTGACTTTGTATTTTGTAGGTTTTGCCACGTTCTACACCGCTTTCGAAAAATTTATCGCTTTGCAATGTATTATTTTCGCTATCAATAACAATCTCTTTTCCACTTTCATCAGTAAAGATAAATCTATATGATCTATAGTTTTCATTGCTAGAAGTAGTCAAATAGATATTTTTACCATCATCAATAATTTTTATATACTCAGGGCAATATAAATTATAGTTGAGCAAAAATGCCAACACAAGCCCACCAATTAGTAGTAATGCAAATAAAACTGCAAGAGTTATATAGACAACTTTAGCGCTTTTTTTCATAATTCACTTATAGTATAACCAAAAACTATGCAAAGTCAAAACATTTTTTTAAAATAATAACCTTTCTAGTATTGACTTTTTTTTACAAATGATATATAATCATAATTAGATACGGAGGGAACATGAATTTCGATTATATGACCAACTCACAGATAGCAGCACTTATTATAGGATTGGTATTTTCTGTAATAGCTGTTGGTACAACATTTTTATCAATAAAATATGCAAAAAGATTTGATTCTTTCTTGAAAGCCATCGCAATCACTTTGGTTGCACCTTTTATAGCCTTTGCAGCTTGGCTATTCCTTATCTTTTCGTTCTTAGATGGATTTAGAAATGACGAACTTTTGAATATCTTAATTTCAATTGTAATTGCACTTGTAATCTGCGGTGTAATTATCATCATTGCTAAAGCTCTTTATCAAAAACATCAAGCTGAGCTTCTTGAAGCTGAATTTGAAAAGGATAGGGAACCTGTTCCTGAATTTGAAGACGAACAAAAAGAAACTCTCTTGATTGAAGATCGTAAAGAAAACGAAGAAGAAAGCGAAAACGAAGAAAATAATATAGAAATTCAAGAAGATACAGCTATAGAAAACGAAGATGTTGATCAGCAAGAAAGTGAAGAACAAGAAGAAACAGATACTGAAAACGAAGAGTCTGCTGAAGACGAAACAAAAGAAACTATAGAACCTATAGAAGATCAGCAAGATCCAAACGCCCCTATCGTCGAAGACTATGTAAGCGACACTACTACACCTGCAAGCGAAGAAAACCCTAATGTTTCTCTTGCCCAAGATGAAGAAAGTGAAGACGAAGACGATGCTGAAGATGACGACGATGATGAAGAATTCGAAAAATTCCTCGAATCACTACGCAAAAAAGCAGAAATGAGAAAGAATCAAAATCCAAACACTGACGGCGAAGATGGAGATAATAACTAATAGATCAAAGAAGATATAAAGAGGTACAAAATCTCTATATCTTTTTTTTACATTATTCTTATATCTTATTAAAATTCCTAATATAAAAACTTTTTTCAAAATTGTTTTTGTTTAACAATTATTTTTGATATAATCAATCTGACAAAAGAAAAGGAGTAAAAATATGGAAATCAATATCAAAATGCAAACTACTCTAAATGGAGAAAAAGGCTGTTATACAAAAGAAGAAATAGAAAAAGTCGTAAAAAATATCGTTGACAAATACGATAAAGAAATACATACAACGATTGATCATGAAATTTTTAAAAATATAATTATAGATAAAATATCAACTGAATTTGCAAATAGATTGCCAAGAAATTTTGACTATGATTTTAATAGGCTTGTCGCAGGTCTTATGGGGTCAACTTGTTATATGCCCGACTCTTTCAAAGCATTAAATGAAAGACCTAATAGCAAACTCTTAAATATCGCAAGCCTTGTAGAAAACAATGGACATCACTCCACATTTGGACATTCTTATTTAACTTTAGAAATTGCAAACATACCTAAGGCTCTTGCAATGGTACTTAATAATGAACACGACTACAATACAAGTGAAAAATCTGCTCGATATACAGTCATGACAGAAATTGATCCTAAACAAAGAGAGTTATACGATAAATGGCTTTTAATATTTGAAAGAAAAATCAAAGAAAGATACCCTAATGGTTGCAATAATTTTTTTGATATCAAAGGTAAAAAGGCTCATAAACTGGCTCAAGAAAATGCTCGATATATGATTTCTGTATTTACTCCAACGAATATGGTATACACTACTAATTTTAGACAATTGAATTACATCTGTCATTGGATGGAAAAGCAAATTGATAAACCAAGTAATAATTTTTATCGAGAACTTAAAGAAAGTATGAGCGAGTTTGTAACATTCTGTAAGACCAACAATCTATACTCAGAAAAACTAAGTGATGGCAAAAATAGAGATTTCTCGCTTTTTGGCGATCCTATCTTAAAACAGGATTTCTCATCTAATTATCAATGTACATATAAAATGTCTTTTGCCGCTCTTGCTCAGGCACAACGCCATAGAACTCTTGACTTTAACATCAACAAACTTACATTTGTCAATGATTTTGAAAAAAATAGAGATTTCTATATTCCACCAATTATCAAAGATGAACCTAATCTCGTGAAGGAATACCTTAATGACCTTGCTTCTATTGCTGAAACACTACCACAAGCAACCCTTGTCGATGTTGTCGAGCGTGGAACTTATGAAAACTTTATTCAAAAAACTAAAGAGAGAAACTGTGTTCTCGCTCAAAAGGAAATTCGCGACTTGACAGTAAATCAAGCGCAAGATTATCTTAAACAATTGATAAAAGAAAGAGAACACTGCTGGGATAGATCACTTCTTCCTATATATGATAAGAGAATTGCAGAACTTGAAAAAATAGTAAAGGGATCAAGATGCACATCTGGCTATAATTGTCAGTCACCTTGTCAATTCCCAGATGGAATATTGCATAAAAGTGACATTTAATAATCTTTATAAAAAATGTGGTAGAATTCTACCACATTTTTTCAACACAATATTCTTTATTTTTGATTTACTTAAGTTTAACTGTAGCGCCTGCTTCTTTGAGTTTAGCTTCGAGTTCTTTAGCTTCTTCAGCAGGTACATTCTCTTTGATAGCCTTTGGAGCGCTTTCTACGAGAGCCTTAGCTTCTCCAAGTCCAAGTCCAGTGATTTCTCTTACAACTTTGATAACAGCGATTTTGTTTGCGCCGATTTCAGAAAGTTCAACAGTAAATTCACTCTTTTCTTCAGCAGCTGGAGCAGCAGCACCAGCAGGAGCAGCAGCAACTGCTACAGGAGCAGCAGCACTAACTCCAAAAGTTTCTTCAAGTTCTTTAACAAGTTCAGATACTTCAAGAACGCTCATTGATTTAATTTCTTCAACTAATTTTTGTATATCAGCCATTTTTAAATTCCTCCTTAATTTAACAAACCTTTTTTATTTTGTAGCTATAGCATTTAATGCAATAGCAAGCCCCTGAACAGGAGCGATAAGAACTCTTGCAAGTGCAGAAATAGGTGCATTGAGAGTTCCAAGTAATTTGGCAACAAGAACTTCTTTGCTTGGAAGTTTTGCAAGTGCCTTTATCTCCTCACCATCAACGAAGTTTCCATTTAGTAAACCAAATTTTACAGATAACTTTCCGCCTTTGTCAGCAGTTTCGCAAAGGATCTTTGCGCCACTTACTTCATCATCATAACTGAAAGCAACCGCAGTTGTGCCGTGTAAATATTCTTCAGCACCATTGATTCCAAGTTCGCTTAGTGCAAGGAGCAATAATTTATTCTTGTAAACTTTGTACTCTGCACCGTTTTTCTTAAATTCACGACGCATTTCCATGTCTTCTTGAACAGTCAAACCATTGTATGAAGCAAAAGCCACACTTTTAGATTGAGAAAGTTTGCTTTTGATTTCTTCAACGATTTGCTTTTTTGCTTCTAAATTAGCACTCATGAAATCTTTTCCTCCTTTTTTTAGAATATTGTGTTTTAGGCAAAAATAAAATCTCTATGCCAGCGGAAAAAAGCATAGAGATAAAAATATTATAATCTATTGACTTCTTTCCTCGGCAAGCACATAAAATGTTTACGCTTTCGCACTTGCTGTCTATGGACAGATTTTATTTTACTTTGATATTATACTTATACGATAGTCATTTGTCAATAGTTTTAAAGCATTTTTTAAAAAAATTGCACCGAAATTTTCAGTGCAATTTTAAATATACAAATTATATATATTTTATTTAGTATAAATATTGTAAGTAGGATCACTTGTTTTATCAAGCGTAAACCCACCAGTTGAACTTAAATATGTGTTGCTTCCGTCGTCAATCGTCTTTAGCACCCTCACCGTCGTTGCTTTTTGAAGCAAATATCCAGCATGATTATAATCAATTCCGTTTGCTGCAACATAAATATCATCACTTTCTATAGTCACACTTGTTAAATCATAGCAATTATAGAATGCAGAATCGCTGATTGAAGTCACGTTTGCAGGGATTGTAATTGAAGAGAGATTGGAGCAACCAGAGAATGCATATTCGCCAATTGTTTGAAGTTTTGAGTTGTCTCCAAAGTCTACTGTTTGTAAACTTGAGCAACTATAGAATGCATATTCGCCGATTGAAGTCACACTTGCAGGGATTGTAATTGAAGTGAGATTTGTGCAATTGTAGAATGCATCATCGCCGATTGAAGTCACACTTGCAGGGATTGTAATTGAAGTGAGATTTGTGCAACCAGAGAATGCTTGATTGCCGATTTCAGTCACATTTGCAGGGATTGTAATTGAAGTGAGATTTGTGCAACCAGAGAATGCACGTTGGCCGATTGAAGTTACACCTTCAGGGATTGTGATTGAAGTTAGATTTGCGCAACTAGAGAATGCATATTCGCCAATTGTTTGAAGTTTAGAGTTTTCTCCAAAGTCAACGCTTTGTAAATTTGTGCAACCATCAAATGCTTGATTGCCGATTGTTTGAAGTTGAGAGTTGTCTCCAAAGTCTACTGTTTGTAAACTATAGCAATCAGAGAATGCTTGATAGCCGATTGAAGTCAGTGATGAATTGCCTTCAAAAATTATATGTTGAATACTTGATGGAATTAAATTGTCAATAGATTGCAGTTGAGAGCCATCTTCAAAAGTGATTGTTTGCAAATTTGTACCCGAAAATGCATAATCGCCGATTGAAGTCACACCTTCAGGGATTGTGATTGAAGTGAGATTTGTGCAATCTCTGAATGCTGCATATCCGATTGTTTGCAATTGTGAGTTGTCTCCAAAGTCAACTGTTTGTAGATTTGTGCAATCTTGGAATGCGTATTCGCCGATTGTAGTCACACTTGCAGGAATTGTGATTGATGTGAGATTGTCGCAATTTCGGAATATATTGTCTGGGATTGAAGTCACACCTTCTTGAATTACTACTTCTGCCACTCCACTACCGCAAAAAACTTCTTCACCAATTATCGCATTTTCTGTAATCGTAACTTTCTCTAAGTGGCTATAATCATAAAATGCTCCACGTGACACATAGCCTGTCAATGTCAATTCTGTGACAAGTTGATTATCTATATATAGACCAGCGCCAGAGGCAAATAGATTTGCATAAGTATAAGGTGGACTAACATGAAACTCTATTTTCATCCAATCTTCAATAGTCCCATTGTAAATAACTTCTGTTAAATTGCAACCTCCACATATTGCCGAACCAATAAAAAATACCGATTTTGGAATAGTGATTGATTCTAGATTTGTGCATTCTCGAAAAGCATAATTTTCGATTGAAGTCACGCCTTCTTCAATTATAACTTTTTTAAGTGATTTTACACCATAAAAAGCATTTGCTTGGACATTGCTATCTAAAGTTAACTCTTTAACAAGTTGTCCGTTTACATACCAATTAGAATTTTTATCTTGGAATAATGCACTTTCAAAAGTAATATCTAACCATTGATCTACCGTGCCCTGATAATAAACGTTTGCAATGTTATTACACCCAGAGAATGCATTTTCTCCAACTTCTTTCACACTTGCAGGGATAGTAAGAGAAGTAAGTGTTGAACAATTTTCAAATGCTCCATCGCCAATTGAAGTTAAATTCGTTGGCAAAGAGATCTCCTGCAAATTTGTACAATTAGAAAAAACATCGTCATATATAATCTTGCAATTTTTGTCTATAGTAAAATTAGTCATTGTGGATTTGTCTACATCTTCTTTTAAACTATATAAAACAACATATGGATTTTCAGCATTTCCTAGGTAATTTCCATTATCTTTTTCGTTAAATGTCAATTTGCAACCTTCAAATGCATACTCTTCTATCATTGTTATACTTGATGGAATAGAAATTGAAGAAAGATTTGTACAACCGGAGAATGTAGAAGCACCGATCACCTCAATGCCTTCTGTAATAATAACTTTTGTTATATCTGTATTTCCTTGAAAGGCTCCTGGCATCTCAGGCAACCCTGCTGGCATACCTAAGGCTTGTATATTTACTCCTTCTCCCTCACAGTGAATTACTTCCCCATAATTAATATCTTTTACTTCAAATGGAAATTGGATAGCGTCACCGGATACAAAGTTATTTCCAAAAAATGAAAAGGCAGAATAAACATTTTCAATATTAACATTAATGGCTTCATAGTCTTGGACTTGATATGTGAATGAAAGCACCCTTCCAGTAAGTACCTGTGCAAACGGTGAAACCACTGACATGAGAACAGGCTCACCTAGTTCAAGATAATCATCCATAGTTATGGTATATTCGGTAAGTGGTTTTATTGTAATAGGGAATTTTTCTTCTCCATATCCGCCAACTTCAGTCAACCATGATTGAGCATCTTTAATTACAGAAGAATATTCTGCTGTATCATCTGTTTTATATGTAAACTGACCGCCCATTAATATCGAACCATTCAACTCATCTGACATGTATGTCGTTATTTGCTGGAAATCTTCAAATTGTAAAGACCCATCATTTTGAATTTTATAAGCATAATATGATGATGGTACTGTAACTTCTTTAGCAGGGCCTGTGTATGAGGTGATAATATTTCCCATAATTTCATAATCTTTGATTATATTAAGTGTCTGACTTTCAACTGAAATTGTAACATTACTTGCAGGCATAGTGAAAGAGTACTGAGTGCTATCTTCTAAGTTAGATACAGTATATGGCACTTCTCCCCCTTCCATATCTGTAATTTTAATTTCTTGTGTTGTTATTTGTTCATCAGTAATTGTATCTTGTATATTTGCAATCACAACTATTTGTTCGCCACTTATTGCTTTATCTAAACTTACGCTAGTTACCATGTCACTTACAGATGAATCAATAGTTATTGCATATTCTTCAGCATATGTCACTATTATGGTAACATCTTCGGCCGGCATTTCAAAAGTATATTTGCCGTCATTTTCAGTTAAAATATCTTCATTGACTTTTACTGAAATAAATCTATAATCCGGATTTGGTGTAATAGTAAATTCAACCTTTTCGTCTTCAATCGCTTGAGTTTTATTTTCCACAATTGAAACTGAATTGTGTGCATCTTCAACTAAGATTGAATATAGTTTGTCATAGTTTGCTGTGTATTCACCTTCTGTATCTTCGCCTATTATAAAGGTGTACTCTTTGTCAGTTGAAATTATATTTCCATTAAAACTCCATCCGGTAAATCTGTATCCTGTTATTTCATCTGCTACTATAGTTACACTGTCGCCTTTCTTGTAACTTCCATTGCCAGACAATACTTCGCCTTCTATACTGACATTGCTTCCCAATTCGATATTATACTTTTCTTCTTTTGGAAGTAAGAAAATCAAAAGTAAGGCTACTATTATAATCACTCCTACTCCACTTGCTAGTAGTGACCAAAATACTACCTTTCTTTTGTTGTTTGGTTTTGTTTCCTTTTGTATTGATCCTTTGGGAAATTCGTTTGTTTCTTTTTCCATATTCTTCTCCTTTTTTCTTATTTACAAAATGTATATTCGATAAATTTAAAGAACATGGCAAGTCAAACTTTAGGCACAAATTTATCTTTTATGTATTTTCACGGCTAATTATGGTTTTGAATATAACACTTTGCTTTTGATATCTTTTGTTTTCTAGTATTTAGAATTTCACTATCTATTATACCCCTCCCCGCCAAAATGTCAAATTTTTTGACATTATTTCAAAAAATTTTACATTTTATGCATTTTTTTACAAGAAGGCTTGATATTTAATAGTTTTAAAATTTTTGCATTATTTAAACCATAATTTTTTATTTTCGATATTTTTCTACATTCATTTTGCACATTTTTTAACAAATATACGATTTAATTCTAATAACAATAAAAAAGTAAGATAAAAAATTATCTTACTTTTAATAACTAAATCATTAAATGTTTTATCATTATGCTAAATTTTCTCTATTTTATAATTATCTTTAGAATCAAGCAACTTGTAACCTTTTTCTAACAATATTTGTCTAAGTGAGTCTGCCTTTGCAAAGTCACGATTTTGCTTTGCATTCCATCTTTCCATTGCTATGTTTAAGATTTCTGTAGGAATAATATCATTTTCAATTTGTTTATCTAAATTTAAACCTAATATTTTATTAAAATCATCCATCAGATTATAGATATCCTTGCTTTTCTCCTCTTTTAATAGTTTTTGACAAACTGCTATCGCTTTCGGCATATTAAGATCATCATTGATGGCATCCAAAAATTCTTGTCTATAGTTTTCAAGTTTACTTTCGCTGAGTTGACTATCGCCATTTTTATGTTCATTTATCGCTTTTATGAAATTGATACGCGCATTTCTCGCAGATTTTAGCGAATCATATGTGAAATTTTGTTGTTTTGAATAGTGAGCATTAAAATAGAAAAATCTAAAATCTTCGGCTTCAAATCCATTTTTTTCAAGGTCAGCGATGGTATATGTGTTATTTAAACTCTTGCTCATTTTTCCGCTATCAATTTGTAAAAATTCATTATGCATCCAAAAGTGTACAACTTTATGTCCTTCAAGGCAATCGCTTTGAGCAATTTCATTTTCATGATGTATTGTCCTATGATCTACTCCGCCTGTATGGATATCAATATGATCACCTAAAAACTTTTTACCGATTGTCGAGCATTCTATATGCCAACCCGGATAGCCCATACCCCAAGGACTTGACCACTGCATAATATGTTCCTTTGGTGCATTGATCCAAAGAGCAAAGTCTGCAGGATTTCGTTTTTCGTTGTCAATTTCAATTCTCGCTCCCGCTTTCTTTTGATCTACACTCCCGCCAAGAGCGCCATACTGAGCAAATTTAGAGATATCAAAATATATACCCTTGCTGGTCTTATAGGCGTAACCCATGTTCAACAACTTACTTACAAAGTCAATTATGTCTTCAATAACAGTCGTTGCAGGACAGATATGCTCAGGTAGATCAATATTGAGTTTCTTTATATCTTCCATAAAAATTTCAGTATAGAACTTGGCGATCTCGTAAGGCGACTTATGTTCCCTTTCGCTTGCAACAAGCATCTTATCCTCACCCTCGTCTGCGTCACTTGTAAGGTGTCCAACATCGGTGATATTCATAGCGCCATCAATCTCGTATCCATTATATTTAAGTACTCGTCTAATATTATCTACAAAAAGATATGCTCTCATATTGCCGATGTGGGGATAGCTATAGACAGTAGGTCCGCAAGAATACATCTTGACCTTCTCGCCAAAAGGAGTAAATTCTTCCTTTTTTCTAGTAAGTGAATTATAAAATTTTATCATATTATCTCCTAATCATCCTATCATGAAAAATCAAATTGCAAAACCTTGCAATCGTTTTCAAGATAATTATACAATATATACTACAATAAATAACTTTCTATAATGATAGTAAATATTTTTACTCTAAACTATTCTATTAAGATATGTCAATATTAAATCCATTGCCCTATCTTCGTCCGGTGAGGAAGATTTTAAGGATTTTTCAATTTGACTTACATAATCTTCAATTTCTTTTTTGCCCTTGTCTGTCACTTCGACAAGACGACATCGTTTATCTATGCCCGATTGTTTGATTATGATAGATCCATCCTTTTGAAGCTCTGAAATCATCAAGGCAAAGTTGGTCTTTTTTATGCCAAGTTTATCAATAATCATACTTATCGTTAAATTTTGATACAATGAACAGAAAAATAGGATTTTTTTACGCAAAAATCCACCTTCTCTATAACTTTTCACAAGATTTTCAAGCAGTGCTTCTATTTCAATTAATTTTTCCGCTCTTTTCATAACTTCTCTCTTTTCCTTTTTAGTATATCTAAAAAAATTATTAAATGCAAGCAATTTTTAGTTGATTTTTATTTTACTTGCAATTAAAATATATATATGCATATTGAAGGACCGATAGAAGAAATTATATTTAGAAATGAGCAGAACGGTTACACCGTTTTTGTTTTGGATTTTAAGACTACGCCAGTAGTCTGTGTAGGCAAACTTGTCAGTGCAAATGTAGGAGAAAATCTTGCTCTTGATGGCGAATATGTCAATAACAGCAAGTATGGATATCAGTTTGCCTTTTCATCTTATGAAGTCGTTTTACCCTCTACCCTTGCAGGAATTGAAAAATATCTAAGTTCAGGACTGATTAAAGGCGTAGGCCCTGTGACCGCCAAAAATATAGTAAATCACTTTAAAGAACAAACCTTTGATATCATAGAGATGTCGCCATCTTCACTTGCAGAGGTGAGAAATATAAGCATGAAAAAAGCTCTCGAGATTGGCGAGAAATTTAAGGAGTTAAAAAAACTACAAAACTCGGTCATGTTTTTGCAAAAATACAATATTTCCACCAACATGGCTCTCAAAATATATGATATTTATGGCTCAAATACTATAGAAATTGTTAAAAATAATCCTTATAGGCTGGTCGAAGATGTTGACGGCATAGGCTTTATGACAGCCGATAAGATTGCAAAAAATATAGGCGTGCCACAAAACAGCGAATATAGGGTGCGAGCTGGAATTTTGCACACTTTGAATTCTACGATTGATAAAACCGGCAACACATACCTACCTAAAGCAATGCTTATCAATATTTCGCAAAATCTGCTTGAGATGGACTATGAAGAAAATAAAGAACTCTATGAAAATGCACTGAGCGGTCTAACTCTTGATAAAACTGTGCTTATAAATTGGCAAGATGGATATGAGATAGTAATTCCATCAAAACTATATTTTTATGAAATATCAGTTGCGCAAAAACTTGCCTTGCTGAATAGTTCAACTAAGCAAACTGAATACAAAATAGACGATGAAATACTGCATTTCGAAGAAAAAAATAAGATTTCCTTTCATGATGAACAAAAAAACGCAATAATCACTGCAATCAACAGTGGTGTGTCTGTAATAACAGGTGGCCCTGGAACAGGCAAAACGACAATCATAAAATGTATTATCGAGATACTTAGTCAACATAATCAAAAATTTATGCTTCTCGCCCCTACTGGACGGGCTTCTAAGCGAATGAGCGACGCGACAGGTTATGAGGCAAAGACAATTCATCGCGCTTTGGAAGTAGCTCAAGGCGACATGGCGTCCATCAGCCGATTTGTGCACAACGAAAACAACCCATTCAAAACAAACTGTGTGATCGTTGATGAGGTGTCCATGGTGGATGTTTCGCTTATGCATCATCTATGTAAAGCCCTCCCGCGCGATTGCAAACTTATACTAGTCGGCGATAAAGACCAACTTGCAAGTGTTGGTGCTGGCAATGTACTCGGAGATATCTTGACAAGTGGAATAATTAAAGTAGCAATGCTTACAAAGATTTTTAGGCAAAGTGAAGATAGTCTTATTATCACAAATGCTCACCTAATAAATGAAGGCAAAATGCCGATTATCAATAACTCCTGCAAAGACTTTTTCTTTGAAGAAAAGACAGATACAGCCTCTATAAAACAATCTATTGTCGACATGGTGACAAGAAGGCTTCCTGCTTTTACAGGACTTGAAAGCAGTCAAATACAAGTGCTTGCGCCCCTTAAAGCTGGCGTATGTGGTATAGACAACTTAAATAGAAGCTTGCAAGCCACTCTCAATCCGCCATCTATTGAAAAGGCTGAACTTGTGGTCGGCGAAAACATATTCAGGGTTGGCGATAAGGTCATGCAAACGGCAAACAATTACAACCTTGTCTGGAAGAAGATGAACGGCTTTATCGAAGAAGAAGGCGAAGGCGTCTTTAATGGAGATATTGGATTTATTGAGCAAATAGACTATCAAACTGGCGAAGTTATCGTTGAATTTGAAGATGGAAGAGCTTGCCTCTATCCACGCACTGAGATAAGTCAGCTCTCTCTTGCCTATGCAATAACCATTCACAAAAGTCAAGGCTCTGAGTTTGATATTGTAATAATTCCTGCAATCAGCGGGCCAAATATAATTTTGACTCGAAATCTTATCTATACCGCCGTCACTCGTGCAAAAAAGATGGTGGTGCTTGTCGGCGAACAAAAAAATCTTAAACGCATGGTGTCAAATACCTATACTGTAAAACGCCTCACCCTTCTTAAACAACTACTTAAAGAGGCTGACCAAAAAATAAAAGATTTGTTTGACTGATGACAGCAACTTATAATTAAATTGAAAGATTAAAACTACTAAGGAAGAATAAATGAAAATAAAGCAAGCTTTAAAAAATATATGGAATAAGATTTTAGATATTATCTTTCCAGAAGACTTTAAATGTATTTTGTGTGGCAAGGAACTTTCTGCCGATGGATATTTTTGTGACGACTGCCTAAATCAAAAGTATAATATGATTTTTAATTTAGGTAATCGGTGCGAAATTTGCGATACGCAAATCTTGCCAGAAAATAAAATTTGCGACAATTGCAAAGAGAGAAAAAGTCACCATAATCTTTATTTTGAAAAGTGTTTTTGTCCGCTTAACTATCAAGGCAATGTAAGGCGCGCCATACTTAAGTTTAAAGAAGATAATGCAAAATACCTAGTCAAGCCATTTGCCGAACTTATATTTAATAGATTAAAAGCAGAAAATCTGAAACTAGACATTATCACCTTTGTACCATCTCATAAAAAGACAGTAAGAAGACGCGGTTATAATCAGGCAAAACTACTCGCCGAACAACTATCAATTTTATTAAATATACCTTGCATAGAACTGCTAGAAAAGAATGTCTATACAAAAAGGCAAAAGAAATTAGACTATAATAAACGACAAGAAAATCTAAAGGATAGTATGCGACTGCTTGATAAAGATATTATCAAGGGCAAAAATATACTTATAGTTGATGATGTAATTACTACCTGTGCAACAATTAATACTTGCGCAAGCCTTATGCCAAAAGCTAAAAATATCTACGCAACAGCGGTTGCGAGAAGAAATCTCTTTGTCGATTATACACAAAAGACAAAAAAATACTAAAAATCACATAAAATTGAAAAAATTTATTGTTTTTTGTTTTAATTTATAAAATTCAATGCTTGCTGACAATGTGTTAACTGTGCAAAATAGTGACGGCGAATACACCTTCCCAGCGCTATCCTTTGTAGGAGCAATGATATTATACGCACTTGCTCTAATTGCTTTCCTTACATGTGTTGTATCAAGCATATCATTTGCAATCTTTCAACGAAGATTAAATAAATTGAAAATTGGAAATGTATCACTTATCATCAGCTTAGTATCCTTTGCTCTTTCAATTATTGCAACCATTTTAATAGTCGTATTAATGCTTTAAAAAGTAAACATATAAATAAATAGCGACTAGACAATCGCTATTTTTTATAAATGAAATAGTAAAAAGCTAACTTAATTTTTTAGCTATCTATCCATACACTCGAACCGCATGGCGTAAATATAATAGAATTTTTAAAAA
>CALVNK010000019.1 GCA_944349615.1 uncultured Clostridia bacterium | reverse complement strand
AGCAAGCGAGAGCCTGCCACAGGAAGAGATCTTGCTTAATAGTCCTAAAACTAAGAAAGGCTCGTTCTGTGTGCCTAAAATGTTGGATTAAAGGGAGGATAGAATGAAATTTGAAGAATTATCTTTGCTTGAAATCGTCGATTTGCTACATTCGCAAAAGGTAAGCTCTGAAGAACTTACACAGTATTTCATCGACAGAATAAATGATAGAAAAGAGCTTAACGCAGTGCTAGAAATCTATGACGATGCCATCGAACAAGCAAAAATTGCAGATGAAAAGATCAAAAGTGGCTTCCGCGGTAAACTTGCAGGCGTGCCTGTATTAATTAAAGATAACATCCTATTTAAAGGCAAAAAAGCGTCGTGTGCATCAAAATTCCTTGAAAATTATGTAGCGCAGTATAATTCCACAGTTGTCGATAAGATGCTCGCAGAAGGAGCGGTCATCTTAGGCAGAACAAACATGGATGAATTTGCAATGGGTTCTTCCACAGAAAATTCTGCTTATGGCAACACATTGAATGCAATTGACCCTACCCGTGTCCCAGGTGGATCTAGTGGCGGAAGTGCGTGTGCGGTGCGTGCTGGACTATGCCCTGTTGCACTCGGTACAGATACAGGTGGCTCTATTAGACAGCCCGCTTCCTACAATGGCGTTGTGGGTATTAAGCCAACTTATGGTCGCGTTTCAAGATATGGCGTTGTGGCTTATGCAAGCTCGATTGAGCAAGTTGGACCTTTCACTAAAAATGTTAAAGATAATGCATATATGCTTTCTATTCTCTCGGGTGGCTCTCAAAATGATGAAACATCTCTAAAAGTAGAAGTGCCTGATTACCTATCGCAAATCAAGGGAAACATCAAAGGTGTGAAGGTTGGCGTGCTAAAGGAAGTCAGCGATGCTGTCAAGGATCTTGATGTAGAAAAGACATATTTTGATCTTATTGAATTTTTAAAGGAAAATGGCGCTGAAATTGTCTATACAACTATGCCACACTTTGCTCTAACACTGCCTTGCTACTATATCATCGCTCCAGCTGAAGCAAGTAGCAACCTTGGTAGATTTGATGGAATTAAATATTCAAGACGCAGTGCGACTGCAAGCAATGTAGATGAAATATATGTAAAAAGCCGTAGTGAAGGATTTGGCAAGGAGGTTAAGCGAAGAATCATGCTTGGCAACTTCGTGCTAAGTTCGGGATACTTTGACGCTTACTACAACAAAGCAAAGAAATTACAGCAAAAACTCAAGAAAGAGGCCGAAGAAGTCTTTAAAAGTTGCGATGTGATCATTTTGCCGACAGCAACTGGTGAAGCATTTGAAATCGGATCTAAAACACAAGATCCAATTGCAATGTATAAAGAGGACCTCTTTACAATTCTTGCAAATATTTTGGGTGTCCCTGCCCTATCTGTTCCTTGTGGTCAAGGGAGTCATGGGCTTCCATTTGGTATGCAGGTGCTGGCAGATTGTTTAAAAGAGGGACAAGCGTACAATGTCGCCGATTATATTCAAAGGCAGTATGGGAGGTAATTATGCAGGATTATGATATAGTTATTGGACTTGAAGTCCACGCAGAACTTAAAACAAAAAGCAAGGTGTTCTGCTCTTGTAAAAATCAATTTGGATCTCTGCCTAACACCAACTGCTGTCCAGTGTGTGTAGGGCTACCTGGCGCACTGCCTATCTTAAATAAAAAAGCGGTTGAACTGGTAATCAAGGCAGGTCTTACCATCGACAGTGAAATAAATGACCTTGCCGTATTTGAGCGAAAAAACTACTTTTATCCAGACCTTGCCAAAGCCTATCAAATAAGTCAACTTGTACGCCCAATTTGCATTGGTGGCCACATAGATTTGAAGGAAAGTAGGGTTCGCATAAATAGAATTCATCTTGAAGAAGACGCAGGAAAACTTGTCCATTCAACGCAGGCAATAGGCACACTTATTGATTACAATAGAGGCGGTGTGCCCCTAATGGAACTTGTTACTGAGCCTGATATTTCATCGGCAGATGAGGCAGTTGAATTTTTGACTAAACTTCGTCAGCGATATATATTTGCAGATGTAGCTGAATGTAAAATGGAACAAGGTGGTATGCGATGCGATGTCAATATTTCAGTAAAGCCAAAAGGTAGTAATGTTTTGGGCGAGCGAACGGAAATGAAAAACCTAAACTCATTCAAAAGCGTACACAGGGCAATTACTTACGAGGCAAATAGGCAGATTGAGATACTCAAAAATGGTGGCAAAATCACTCAAGAAACACGAAAATGGGATGACAATCACGGCAAAAGTATTTCCATGAGAAAGAAGGAAACATCTCAGGACTATAGATATTTCCCTGATCCTGATTTACTTGCAGTTGAAATCAGCCGAGAAGAAGTAGAAACTATTAGAAAGTCATTGCCAATGATGCCAGAACAACTTAAAGAGCGCTATATAAAGGATTATGGACTTTCAGAATATGAAGCAGATATCATCACTAAGGATAGGGACATAGTAAAATATTATAATAAAGCAATCACTCTATACAAAAATCCTAAAATTGTGGCAAATTGGCTTTTGACAGACATCCTAAGCAAAATTAAAGATGAACAAGACTCTCAAATCAAGATTTCGCCAGAAGACCTCGCCAAAATCTTAACTCTGCTTGGGCAGGCAAAAATATCAAGAACAGTTGCAAAAGATATCTTCGCGAAAGTTTGGGAGGAAGGCGCTGATGTAGACGAACTTGCAAAAACCATGGGTGGATCAGTTGACAATGAAAGTTTAAAGAATATCATTAAAAATATTGTCGAAAACAATCAAAAAGCAGTTGATGACTATCACACGAGCGATACGCCAGAAAAAGTGTTTAGATGGTTTGTCGGTCAGGTGATGAAGGAAACCAAAGGTAAAGCAAATGCTCAAACAGCAGAAAAAATCATTAAAGAATTGTTAAAGTAATTTAATTTATTAATATTTAAAAAGTTTTTTAAATATGTTTTAAAAAATGAAAATAATTAAAAGATATTTAAAAATTATGCTCGATGAAAATTGAGCATAATTTTTTGTTTTCATATAAAAATTAAATAAAATTTGAAATATTTTAAAAAAATTATTTAATAACCAAGATTTTTTAGTTTTTGTGGTTTGTTGCGCCAATCTTTTTCGACACGCACAAAGAGTTTTAGCATGACTTTTTTGCCGAGAAGTTCCTGTGCATACATTCTCGCACTTTCCCCTATCTTTTTAAGTGTCTGTCCGCCCTTTCCTATAATCATGCCCTTGTGCCTATCTTCTTCACAGATTACATCGACATCAATATAGACGATATCATCGCACTCGTCAAATCTAATGATCTGTGTTGCAATGCCATGTGGCACCTCCGCTCTTAAGGTATTAAGTGCATTTTCGCGAATTTGTTCGCAGATAAGAAACTTAACACTCTTATCTGTATAATAGTCTGGATCGAAAAGATAATTTTTAAAGTCATAACTTGGCAGGTTTTCCTTTATTAAATCTATAAGTTTATCTAAATTTTCACCCGTCACTGCACTGACAGATAGATCGGCATCAAATGTCTTTTGACCTTTTAAATCTATCTTTGTGCGAATGATTTTTGTCGGCAAAGTCAGATGCTTAATATAGACGATATCATCTTGAGATGGCTCTTTTGTGCCATCCAATAGATAAAGTACTAGATCAACTCCGCCGACTGCCGAGCGCACTTGTTTATTCATAATCTTATCTAGTGAATTTCTTGAGCGATGTACACCGGGCGTGTCTACAAAGACTATTTGAAAGTCTTCGCCCGTCAAAATTCCTAAGATATTGTCGCGCGTTGTCTGTGGCTTTGACGATATTATGGCAACTTTATGTCCTACAAGTGCATTGATCAGGCTACTTTTGCCAGCGTTTGGCAAGCCAACAAGGGCAACATATCCTGCCTTAAAGTTTATATTTTTCATTGGTGTTATTTCCTTCTAATGTTTAATTTATTTAAGATCTCTTCTGCTGTCTTTTGCATAATCTCTTCGTCTTGACTTTCAATGTGGTCAAAGCCTAGCACATGCAAAAGTCCATGTAGTGCCAAAAAGCATACTTCGCGTTTTAAACTATGTCCTAAATTATTTGCCTGCCTTTTTGCAACGTCTAAACAGATTGCTATATCGCCTATGTTCAATCTGCCGTCTGGCTCCCTCTCGCTTTCAAAGTCAGCAAGAGTGCTTTCGCCTTGCTTTATATCAAGCATAGGAAAAGATAGCACATCGGTCACCTTGTCAAGTTTGCGAAATGAAGAGTTAAGATCTCTTATCTCATCTTCACTTACAAAGGCAAGACTTACATAACTATTATCCACTTTATTGTTTGTAAACTCTTCCGCTTCATCAAATATGCGTTTTATTATATGACGATATCTTAAATTTACCTTACTAAAAATAATTTTCACGTTACCACCTTAGCTATATCTTTTTCTACACTGATAGTATAAGTAATGGTGTGACAACCTGCTCCGCCAGTAAGTGTGTAGTTCTCATCCTTTATTATCTCATCTTTTTGCAAAAAAAGCAATGTATTTTCACGAGCTTTTGAAATTAATTGCTCTTTGACGCTTTCAAAGTCTTCGATAATCTCTTCGGTAACTGTTTCGTAGTATATGGTCTTTTTAAGAGAAAGTGGTAAAAGTAAATTTTTTGACAGAGTACGCGTTGTTGTTTCACTGTCATATTGAGCATAAGATATCTCGCTTGAGTCGCCGTAAAGCAAAAGACCGCCAATATATATATCATTTTTGATAGTGACATTCCCTGTCCTTTTGGTTTCAATTCTATATTCATAGTGATCGATGGATGATCGATACCAGACCTGCGCGTATATTTCTGCCTTAGGCTCTACATTCATCTCTTGCCCTTGGGAGTCTATAATATACGGATATACTAAGATATCGCCTTTTTGAACAATATCTCCCTCGCTACAATTAAGCGTCCCCTGAATTAGATTGATCTCGGTAATAAGCCCATCGAATTGACTTATTATCGGCGATTTTTCATCTTCCATTTCAGGTGGCAAAACCGCTTCATTAAAGTTTATCACAAGGCTTTGCCCTATTATCGCGACACTGATTGAACTGACAAAATCAAATTGATTTCGCAGTTCACTTTCAATAGAGTTTGTATCAATGTTGCCTTTAAAATTTGATTTTAAATTCTTTTTAACGTAATTTTCTATCTGCTGTGCTTGTTGTGCGTCTTCTCCCACTGCATTTACAGTCCATACAAAATTATACTGAATGACATAAAAAAGCAAGCTGACTATGATACCAGCAAAAACACCATATCGTTTAAATAGACTTTTAATCCAGAAGATGACTCCATAATTTTGAATATTTTCTATAACAAAACCGTAACTTACTACTATTTTCTTTGCCTGCTTTAAATACATAGAGTCGATCTCAAATTCACTTTGCTTAAAACTTAACCTTTTGTAATTATAGATAGGCATAAATTTAGACAGTTCATTCAAAACCTTTTCTTGATTTAAGCCATTGATTAAAAGTTTAGTCCTATTTTTCAATTTCATTAAAAAATCTCCACTTTTTTTATCTTTCCTTGCAGAAGAATTGTGTTTTGAGAAAGTTCCTTCAGCGTCAATTTATCTCCTTCAATGACAACTCTCCCTTTTTTTATTTTAAATGCGACCATTTCACTCGATATCGAAGTGACACCTTTATGCCCTTCCACATATAGAGCCTTGCCTGACATGTTGACAATGTTAAATTCATTGATTAAATCATGATCTAAGTCAATCTTTTCACTGATCTCTTTAAAAAAATTAAACATGAGCCTCCTTTTATATATTGTCTAAACTAGAATAATTTAAAAATGCTTGTGCTACCTCATAAGTGAAAGATTTCTAATACACAAGTTTTGCACTTTGACATATATATAGTTATGCAAAAAAACTCATTAAAAGAATTTAATCTTTATCATAATTCTTTAAAAATTGAATATTTTTATATAAAATAAAAAAGTCCGCTTAAAAAGGTTCAATCACCTTTAAGCGGACTTGTTTTTATATCTAAGGTTAGTTTTTATCATCATCGAATTTATTAAGTACATTTGTAAGGATAAGTGCTTTCACCTGTGGAGAGAGTCCCTTCAAATTGTTTCGCAAATCTTTACCAAGTATCTTGCGTGAATAGGCATGCTCATCCATAAACTTTTCAAAGTCATCAACTCGTGCTTTTTTCGGGCTTTGAGGTGGATGACTAATGTTTGTGTTCATGGCGAAAGGCATAGGTTGCTCTATACTTTGATTTTCATTTGATAATGGCTGGAGATCTTTTTCTTCTTCCAAATTGCTGTCAAAATCTTCAACCGTTGGTTCTACCTTTTGGTTTATTTCAAAATGATCATCAATCATCTCATTCTTGCTTGACAAAGTGATTCTATCATCGATATCCTGAGTGTTTTGCTTCTTCATTTTGTCAATATTTTCTTGTAGTTTTTTATATCTTTTCTTATTTGAACGCCGAACTAGTATTACTATTGCTAGTATCACAACTAAAACTGCGACAATAATACAAATTAAAACAGTTCTACTCATACTTAGAAGTCCTCATCATCATCGTCATCATCGTCGTATGGAGCATTTTTATTTTCATCAATAATCGCTTTTCTAAGAGCTGTATCAGCCTGTAAATTCATAAGCTTATAATAATCCATTACTGAGAACCTTCCCTCTTTGATTGCTTGAGAAATTGCTCTTGGCACTTCGGCTTCAGCTTGAAGTACATTTGACTTCATCTGTTCTGTCTTTGTACGCATTTGAAGTTCTTTGATTTCTTCGGCATTCTTCATTCTCTCTGCTTCGATTTGGGCATAGATTTTTTCCTTTTCAGCAGCTTGAATTTCTCTTTCTGTATTAAGATTTCGTCCAATTTTTGCTTCGCTTATATTGATATCCAAAACTTTATACATTGAATTTTTGGTGACAACCCTTAAATCAAGATTGGATAGAAGAGAAATATTAGGCTCTTTCATTATAAGTTTATGATCTTTTGACTTGCATATATTTTCCATGATCCACGCGCTAATAGTGCTTTTTAATTCTTCTTCGCCAAGACCATCTACATATCGTGACAAATCTACCTTTATAGCAACATTTGCGGTTGCAATTATTTCAACGCCATCTTGAGTGAAGCCTTTGATATCTTCAATGGTGATCAATCTTGAGTTGATACTTTGGTTTACTATAGATAGAACTTCCTTAGAAGTTGAATCGATCGCACAGGCAAGATTTAAGTCGAGTTTTAATTTTGCATTTTCTGCAAGTTTTATAGCATTGATAATTTCAACAATATTTCCACCAGCGAGAATAATGTTTTCGATTTCAGTAAGTTTGATATTTAACTTTGCTTTTTTTGCCAAAATATAAGCAGAAACAACACTCTTAACATCTAATTTATTATTTTTGATATCAATCAATTTAAATGTTGGAATATAAGCACCTGCAAAAAGAGCAGTGAACCAGCTTTTCATTGGCACAAAACATAAATATACAATAAGTGCAACGAGTATTGCTCCAAAAACAGATACGAGTGTAATTTCAGTGGCCCCAAAGAGTAATGTACTTAACATGATTTCCCTCCGATTAAGATTATAACACACAAAACAAATTATGTAAATAGTAAAATTTGATTGATGATTAAAATATATAGGTCTTTTTTAAAAATTTCACTATTTTTGATAAAAAATCATTAAAATTTGATAATTTTTAGTATTTTTTCATCATTTTCTATTAATTATTAGAAATATTTTTACCATTGTCATTGGACGAGCGCTGATAATAGAATAGGTATTGTTGTGCATAACCTGAAAGATGACCGAACTTATCAATGAGATCTACCCTAATCTTTGCTCTATTACTGCAAACTGAAAAATACTGATTATATACTTTATTGATCCAAGTATCAACAGGAAAGACATCGCCTCTTTTGTATCCAAAAAGCATCACACAGTCTGCAACCTTTGGACCTACACCAGACAAGGCGATAAGCTGTTTTTGAAGTGCAAGCGTGTCAAGCTTACGAAAATGCTCTAGATCTTCAACTGAGATTGTCTTGAATAATTTTACTAGATAACTTGCACGATATCCAGCGCCACAACTTCTAAAAAACTGCTCATCACAAGCGAAAAAATCTTCTAAGCTGGGAAAGGACTTAAATTTGCCCTCACCCTTGCCAAGACGAGAACGGAAATTATTTAAAATCATCTTTATGCGCTTGATATTATTATTTGCAGAAATTATAAAAGAAACAAGCACCTCAAATAGTTCTTGATTTAATATTCTTATACCATATCCAAATTCAATAGGCTTTTTCATTATCTCAAATTTTAATAGATCTTCTTTTATCTTGTTATAATCCCGCTTTAAATCAAAATAGTCTATAAAATATTGTGGAGAAGTGGTCTTTATAAGATAGCCATCTTTGTATGACATTATCTCGGCATACTTGTCCTGTGGATAGACAATAAAACTGTCCCCGACCTTTTCAAAACAAAAAACCTGTCCACACTCTAAAATATGCTCAGGGTTGAATTGCGACTTATCTTTTATATAAATACCTTCTTCAGCAATCTCGTATAACATAGAGAAAGTATAGCATTTTTTGACATATTTTTCAAGTTAAAAATACATTAATAAAGTTAAAAACTTTTGTTATTACATTTATTATCTAATAGAAAAATTTTACAATTCCTAAAAACTATAAAATAAATCATAATATAAATAAGAGATTACACAAAAAAAGATATTCGATCTATAAACATTGAAAATGTCGAATATCTTTTTTGAATTTCTAAAATTATAATACAGAAACAATTTTCTTAGAATTTTTCTCGTCAAACTTTACAACACCATCACAAAGTGCAAATAGTGTATAGTCTTTGCCCATTCCAACATTTTGTCCTGGATATACTTTAGTTCCTCTTTGTCTTACAATGATTGAGCCAGCGCTGACACTTTGTCCGCCGTATGCTTTTACACCTAAGCGTTTGCTTTGCGAGTCACGGCCGTTTTTAGTGCTTCCACCACCCTTCTTGTGAGCAAAAAGTTGAGAATTAAACTTAAACATTTTTTACCTCCAATTTTGCATATTTTTCTTCATCTATTATTATTGACTCGAATGACTCGAGAGCTGTCTGCATAAGAAATTGAATTTTTTCACTTTGCGCATCTTTCTCCTGAATACTTAACTTTAAATAGCCATCTTTAATCATCTTGAAAGCGTGCAGTTTTTCTATCTCGCAAACGCCAACTACCACACTTTGAGCCACCGTTGAGATTTGACAACATAAAAGGTCCTTGCCATAATCATCTTTGCCAGTGTGCCCTGTGATTTCAAAACCAATAATAAGATTGTTTTTTTTATAAAAAGTAATCTTTGTCATTTTTTAGCCTTACTTTTTGATTGATAATATCTTAAGTTGAGTGAATGGTTGTCTGTGACCTTGCTTCTTTCTTTCGTTTTTCTTTGGCTTGTATTTGAAAACTACGATCTTGTCACCCTTACCATGAGCAACAACTTCAGCTTCGCAAACAGCGCCTTCAACGAAAGGATTGCCAGCAACAACATTGCCATCCTCGCTTATAAGCAATACATCAAGTTTAATTTTGTCGCCAACAGCATTTGAAAGTTTTTCAACACTGATAACATCATTTTCACTGACCTTGTATTGCTTGCCACCGCTTTGAACTATTGCAAACATATTTTACCTCCTCTATCCAATCTCGTTGCATCAAGGTGTTTAATTATATAAATCAATTAAAAGCTTTAAAACCTTTTACACACGGATACGCTTAATAATATAACATATTTTCATTTAAAAGTCAAGGAATAATATATATTTATCAGTTAGAAATCCATTTTAATGTTTAGAAATCCAATTTAAATCTTAGAAATAAATCTAAACAAAAATTCTTGATTTGATTAATTTATTTTTTAATTGCAAATCCTATACAAAAAAGAAAGCATCTCGCAATGAAAGTGAACTCCAAATTGATTTTGCTTTCTTTTTTATATTAATGATTATTTCTTGTCGTCGATATCTTGCTTATATTTCTTTTCTCTCTTATCGAGTTTCACTTTAGAAACTATGAAATAGATTACAACACCAGCAAGAGCGACTACAGATACAGCGATCAAGATTCCGCCTAATACCTCAGTAACATTGACAGGATCAGAGCTTTCTGTTGAAACTGTGAAGGATACTGTCCTTGTTGCTTTATTTCCTGCTACATCAGTGATTGTTATAGTCATCGTGTAATCACCGGCAGATTCAAGTGTATGAGTGAAGATATATTCACCTGCTTCAGCATTTCCTTCATTGTCAAGATCTCTCCATGTTTCGTCAGTATCGGTATTTTCAAGATCAATTTTAATTGTAGACTTGAGAAGAGCTTCATCTTTTGTTATATTATCGGTTACGGTCATACCAGCCATATTGATACGAAGAGTATCACCAAGATTGTAGGTTGACTGGATGAAATTGTCTTCAAGAGTGATTTCAGGTGCAGTAACATCACCATTGGTTATTGAATACTCAAGTGTCTTAGGATCGCCAACCTTTTGACCTAAATAGTCAACCGCTTGAACTGAATATCTAATTGTATATGTTCCATTATCTTTAAGCAAGAGTTTAATTGTGCCATTATTGTCAATACTATCCCCGACATTTGTAAGGCTAAAGTTTGCATTTGTTTGATCATTTGCAAAGTGTTCTTCCCATTCAGCAAGGGTGATCTGTGCAAGTGTTGTAGTAGATGAGCCTGTAGTTCTTGTTATTTGAACATAAGAATTCTCATAGTCTAATTCACCTTGACCTTTAATTTGCCAATCAGGTCGTACGATTTCAATCTCCTGTACAGGATCGGTAATTGTAGGATATTGAGTTTGAGCATAATGTTCGTCATCAACACTAACATTAAGCACTACTTCTTGAACAGATATTGTCTGAGGTTTTGTATTAAAAACAAACAATTCTACCAAATTTTCTAGTCCCGAAATTGTGCTGAGCTCTACAGGCGTTTCTGTAATGCCGTCTAATGCTTCGCAGAGCATTAGTTTATAAGCTTGCTCTGCTTCGGGAGCAGTATCTTCAACTTTAATAATGAAATAATCTGTTGTTCCATTAGATATTTTTAAATTACCATTTTCATCAAGATAAAGTTTGTTTGCAGTTTTTTCTGTGGCAGTAGTCATGTCGGTTCTATTATATCTTAATAAGTATACTTCATATACTAATTTATAAGTACCATAGGTTTGTCCAATGAAAGTATTATTATTTAAAATATATTCGCCATTATGGTTACCATTTTCAGAAATTATAGTAGTTGCATACCAAGTAGAAGTGTTCGAATCATCTTCCTCACTTACACCAATATATCCATAAGTCGAAGATTCGCTTATTGAAAGGGTTGGCTCAGCAAGAGTATATTCATCACCAGGAATAAGTTCAATGGTTTCTCCAGAAGTTTGACCATCGTTTAATGTAGGATCTTCAACATTGTCTCCTCCAATTATGTTGTAAGTAAAGTATGTTGAAACAGTATGATCTCCAGCATCCTTAACTGTAACGATAACCTGATATTCTCCATCTACAGTTGCATTGAGTATTCCAGCATTAACCACAAAGGTTTGAGAAACGGTATCAGGTTTAGTGCTCATATTCAATGTTTGAGCAGGTTCTCTTGAGGTAATGTTATTATTCTCATCACGAATAATTCTATAGGCAACTACATCTGCACTCATATAGTCAACTCTTGAGTCACTATAGGTGATTATAGGCAAATTAATTGGGTCAGTTACACTTTGACTGATACCGTTAGGTGCATTTGCAATTTTAATAATTTTAGGCATATCAGTATCGCTAGCATCAGCAATGTTGATAATTCTATTAAAGAATCCAATGTTTCCACTATCATCGATTGCGTAGCATAGAATTTCAATCTTTTCAGCATTTTCGCTAGGATTTGTAGATGTTGGCTTATCTCTTAAGTCGATTGAGTATGAGTCAAGTGTACTATCAAAGTACCAACCTTCACTTGTCATCATGTTTTGTCCGTCAACATCAACATACCATTTTCCTGTTGCGCTTGAGTTGTAAGAGCCAGAGAGTATATATTTAAGTGTTTGAGTTGTCTGTTCGCTTGCAACAGGTTGATTGTCGCCATTTAGATATCTCCAAGCAGTAACAACTTCAAGGCGAGAGTCGCTTGCGTCAGATGCGGTAGCAACATCAAATTCAATGGTTTCATTTCTTTGATATGTGCTTCTTAAGTTGCTTGAGAATGTAATAGTTGGAGCAGTCTGATCTTCTTCAGAAGTAACTGTAACTGAGTAAGTTGAAGTTCTTTCTGTTCTTTCACTATAATTATCGTCAACAACATATCTAAATGTATATTCAGTGCCATCACGGAATTCATAGGTGTTGTTTGACGAGCCAGATTCATAAGGAACATAGGCATATCCTGCAGCAATCATAGCAGTGATTACACGTTCGTCATTTCTTTGATCTCTTGTAACTCCACCTTCAATGATTTCGTTACCATTAATATCTTTGCCATCTTGAGTAACAAGTAGGTATGATCCTTGCATATATTCTTTAACAGCAGCACCGTCAGTAAAGTCAAGATCTGCCTTAATCATCTGTTTTTGGATTTCATAGTTATCCTGTGCAATCTGAGCATAAACTGCATTTTCGCCTTCAACTCCGTTTGCAGATGGAGCAAACACCAAGTTGTATCCATTGTACTGACTTTGTGAAACTACAAAACGAGTTGCACCGCCACCTACTATCTCGCGTCTTAAAGTAAGTTCGCTTTCTTCAATCATATTATCATTACCTTTAATGGCATACATGATAATATTTCTATTTGAAGTTCTTGTATTTAATTTGTATTCAGTATTTGCATTAGCATTTTCAAAATCTTCAGTTGTGCTTTCACTATTGAAAGAGTCAGTCTTTGCGTCATACATATAAACATAGGCTTGTTGAGTATCAGTTGCAGTTATTATGAAATTAGTCTCAGTTGTTCTTGCTTGATTGCCATAGAAATCATAGACTTTGTATGTTACCTGATATGAGCCTTCAGCATTTGCTCTAAATTGACCATCCTCTGTAATGACATCAATTGTCACATCTTGAGTATAGGCACCGCGGTCATCCATTTTCATAACTACAACTTCGTAATAAACCTCAATCGCTTCGCTTGCTGGAGAGTTCGTGGAGCGAGTTGTTGCAGTAACAGTAGGAAGATCGGTATCCACTCCAACAGTAACACTTGATGTTCTATTTGATGTCGACCAACTTACTTGAATATCATAACCGCTAGTTTCTTCACTGCTGTCAGTATAGTAATAACCCTCTTCAACCCTGAAATCTCTGTTTGTTGAAGCAATAAATGTTCGATTGCCATTTGCACGAAGTTCGTAATATGTGTAAGTGATTGTAAATGTGCGTCCGTCGAGTTCATGATCTATTAAACTGTCACCATCGATGATGTAATCACCATTTTCATTTGTAGTGATTGCTATATCATCAGCACCATTCGTCACGCTGATATAAACATAGCAGTTCTTTTCGTTGGTTGCAATACCACTACCATCTTGAGTAAGAGTATAATATTCCTTATCAGCACTTGTAAGAATTGCATTTCCGTCTTCATCATTTACAGTTGGAAGTGGAAGAATTATATCTTTATTATTGTGCTGTTTAGCCATCTCAGTATCGTAGATAGCCGGAATTATATTTTTATCATTTGCACCAAATTCAAAAGTAGCCTCTCCTGCAACACACTCCACTGTATAATCATAAGAATAAATTGTTTGATCATAAACTACAGTATAAGTGATCTTGTAAGTGCCAAGTCTAGTCGCGTCAAATGAGAAGCCTTCACTACTATCCTGCCCTTCGATTGTTTGAAGCACTTGATTTGCATAAGACACTTCAATCTTTGATTGAGTTAGAGTGCTTGAAAGTTCCTGTGCAATGTTTGTACCAATTATATGAGTCTGGCTTGTAGAGCCTGTTCCTATTGAGATTTCCCCGACAGGAATATAAAAAGTATCCCCACGCACAACTTGAGAAGTGTTTGAGTTTTCTATAACCTCTTCGCCGTCGTCAATGCGTACGCTTCCGTCCACTGTCATTATAATATTATTGTTAGCGATAGAGTCTCTAGTATGATCCACTGCTGAAGCAACCGCGTTTGCTGGGAAAAATGCACTCGCTAGAACAAGTGCAAAACCGAGTGCAACCGCCTTTAATATACCTTTTATTTTAGTTTTAGATTTAATCATGATAACCCCTTCTATTAAAGTATAAATTTAATAACAACCTATTATAAACTATTTTGCAATTTTAAGTCAACAAAATATCAATTGTTAAGAATAAAATTTCAAAATATTTTAAAATATTGATTAAACAGAACCTAGAATTGACATCAACTTTCTACAAAACTTACAATTGGACATTGTTGCAAGCATATAGAGTTTATCAGTTGGTTTGTTTTATTGTCTTTCTTATAGCGACTTTTATGCTGTCTAAAAAATGCCTTTAAAGTCTAATTTTGTCGAAATTTTAAAAAGACTTAACATTATAACAAATAAAACTTTGAACCCCTTTATTCTACAATACTTTTTTTAATATTCATAATAAAAATCAAAAAATTGGCACATTTTTATCACTTTAATAGTAGTATGTTAATGTGAAAGCTTTGCTTTCAAATACATAAGTAAATTTTAGGAGGAACAAATGAACTTTTTTAACGGCTCATGTGGAGGCGGTTTCGGTGGCTGCAATAGTGGCTGTGACTGCTGTTCACTTATACTATGGATTTTGATTTTGCAATGTCTTTGTGGTAATGGCAATGGCTGTGGTATGGATTGTTGTACACTCATAATCCTTTTACTGCTTTGCGGATGCTGTGGTTGCAATAACAATTGCAAATAAAGATCTAAGGGATTAAAATTTTTAAGTTTCATTATTTGTGTTAGAAGAAGGGAGATATTTCCCTTCTTTTTTTGTTACGAAAGTATTAAATAATGCTTACCCTGTCAATTTAAAAATTTGTTTGCCCTAATTAAATAACATTGAATTTATGCAATTACACACTATTTCTACTTTATCCTCTGCCAATTAAGAAAAACATGATTTATATGAAGATTTTTTAAAAACTACTTTACATTTTGTTGAAAATATGTATAATCTAATCTATAGAAAAATATTATTATTATATTTGTTTGGAGGAAAAATGAAATTTGATAAAAGAAGTGAAATTATTTGGCACGATAGAAAAAGACATTTAGGTTTGCCGATTTCTTTCACAAGATACTATTTGGTTAAAAAAGAAGGCGAATGGGTTAAACTATTCAGAGATAAGGGATTTTTCAGTTCAGTTATTGATGAAGTCAATCTTTATCGATGCTTTGACCTTACTTTAGTTATGTCGCTTGCCGACAAAATTTTCAGGACAGGAAGCATCGATATCACAACGAACGATGAAAGTACACCTACTTTCTGGCTTGCACATGTTGCCAACCCATATAAAGTTCGCGACCTTATTTCATCAATGATTGAAATTGAAAGAAAGAAGAAGCGTATAGGAATTACCGAATTCCAAATGTCAGATATGTAATATGGCTAAACTTTTCCTTTATCTTGGAATTATCTAAAATATAGGAAAAGTTTTTTTATGGTAAATAATGTAAAAATTAACAAAATTATATAAAACTCACTAAACCGCAAAAAATTGGTATTTGCAAAAAGTAAAGAAAAATTAATATGTATATTTTAATTTTTTTCTATTTACCCCTTTACTTTTTGATAAATATAAAGTAAAATATATGTATATGAGATAAAGGAGGTACAAAATGAAATTTGATAAAGACTGTGAAATAATTTGGCATGATAGAAAGAGATATTTTGGGCTTCCCATATCTTTTTATAGATATTATATAGTTAAAAAAGAAGGCGAATGGGTAAAATTCTTTAGACACAAAGGCTTTTTAAGTGCTATAATCGATGATATTAATGTTTATCGTTGCTTTGATGTAACCCTTATAGTCACTCTTACAGATAAAATCTTTAGAACAGGTACAATTGAAATATCTAGTAATGATGCTCATGCCCCACAATTCCATATGCGTCATATAGCAAACCCATATAAAGTTCGCGACCTTATTTCTTCTTTGATTGAAATTGAAAGAAAGAAGAAACGCATAGGAATTACTGAATTCCAAGTTCCTGATAAATAATAAAGATATGAAATAACAAATTTTTAAATCACAAACATAAAATCAAATGCTAAATCAATTTAAAAAAACTTGACAAATCTTTTAGACTGTCAAGTTTTTATTTGGCTAGTAAAAAATAGAAAATAGTTGAAAAACTGTCATTTTTCTGATTTTTAATCAATCTTTTTAAGCTTTTGCATGTAATTTTTAAAATATTGTGGCAGAGCAATTTCAAATTCCATGCGCTTGTTGCTACGCGGATGAATGAAGGAAATATAGTATGAATGAAGGAGTTGCCCTTTGAGATTTTTATCAGCCTTGCCATATTCGCTGTCACCTATTATTGAGTGACCGAGCATTTTGCAATGAACACGAATTTGATGAGTCCTGCCAGTCTTAAGCGAAAATTCAACAAGCGTTGCATTTGTAAAGCGTTCTACAACTCTATATTCACTAATTGCAAGCTTGCCCTTATTTGATACAGCCATCTTTTTTCTATCATTTTTACTTCTTTCAATAAAGGTGGTGATAGTGTCACTATCCTTAGTAAATACGCCTTCACATAGAGCCAAATATTTTCGACTGCAGGTTTTGTCCTTGATCTGTTTAGCAAGTGCAACATGAGCAAAGTCATTTTTTGCAACAAGCATAAGGCCCGAAGTATTTTTATCTAGTCTATGCACAATTCCAGGGCGCAACTGTCCGTTTATTCCACTTAAATCTTTTATCCTATAGATAAGCGCATTGACAAGAGTGTTATCCTTTGTCGATGCACATGGATGCACGACCAGCCCCTGTGGTTTGTTGATGACTAAAAGATCACTGTCTTGATATACAATTTCAAAGTCAATGTCCTGTGGTTCTAGCGATATTGATTTCGGTTTTTCAATTTCATATTGAATAACTTGCCCCTCTTTCAAAATATAGCCCGCCTTGACAACTTTGCCGTTTAATAAAATCTCTCCCCGCTCTATCAGGTTCTTGATATGGCTTCTTGTGAAATCGGCAAAAAAGTTAGACATAAAAATGTCCAGTCTTTCTCCTTCTGCTTTTTTTTCAACTTTAATCTCTCCTTTAAAATCTTCCATAATTAACTCAAATTTTGAATATTTTTCAATTTTTTCAGTGTTTTTATTAAATATTTATAAAAATTTGCTAGTTTTCTGTAAATTGCCAATTTTGATAATAAAGAAAACTCGTGCTTTACTTTTTCCTTATTTTGCATTTTTGTCACTATCGATTTTATCGTCAGTAGAAATATCTTCAGCCCGATTTTCATTTTGAATTTGATCCTGATTTTGAATTTGCTCTGATATATCGCCAACTTTCGATGTATCTTCTTCTAAATTCTGCTTTTCATTTATAGCACTTTCTACTTTTTCATTGCTACTTTTTTGTAAATCTTTTTCTACGCTGCCTATGTTGCTGTTAGTGCTAGCTGACATAGTACTTGCACTTTCGGTTTTTAAAAGTTTCTCTTCCTTTGAATAGAAAAATATAAAATAGATAAAAAGCAAGATTATGCCAACCGTTAGGCAAATATCAGCAACATTGAATACAGGAAAATTCATAAAGTCAAAGTTAATGAAATCTCGCACATAGCCAAATGCTATTCTATCTATTAGGTTGCCAAAACAACCACCTGCATTAAACCCTAGACTTACAGATAACCAGAGTGAAATTTTATCCTTAAACTTTCGCAGGCGTAAAACATAAAAAGCAATGAAAAGTGCAATAACAATTATCGATATAATTATTAAAAAGACCGGTCTGCCAGATAAAATTCCCCATGCAGCACCGCTATTATGGACATATATAAAACTGATAAAACCATGGATTATCTCTTTACTCGCTCCAACTGTGCCAAGTGATTTATCAATCAAATGCTTGCTGACTAGATCTAAAGTAAGTAGTAATGCAAATAATGCACATGGAAGGACAATCGCCAAAATCACTCTCTTATTCTTCAATTTCCATTCCCTCCGGTAAAATCAAATAAAGATCTTCGTCATTTAAAAGCACGCTTCTTGCTTGCGTTCCAAAAACAAAGCCGTTTAAGAAATCCATGATACCATCGTTTTTATCACAACTTTCAAATGAGATTATAACAGCCTTTTTTTGCTTAACAAATTCTAAAAATGATTTTAGCATTTCCAAATTCTCAGGATAATAAACAGGAACGCCGTCAATCTGGTCTGTGCGCCTGCCTCTTTTATTTTTAAATTTATATGAAGCCTTGGTGTTACTCTTTGTAGTTTTCACTTTTTTTTCGCTTTTAAAACTAA